>NZ_JALCZB010000004.1:0-125757 GCF_022690745.1 Anaeromyxobacter sp. SG64
CGGCCGCCCGGAGCTCGCCTCGCGGCGCGCCCGGGTGGACGCGGCCGACGCGCAGGTGCGCGGCGCCTGGGCGCGGCTCGCGCCGCAGCTCTCCGCGGGCGCCTCGATCTTCCGCTCGGACGTCGCGTACCCCACCGGCGAGAAGGACGGCTGGCGCGCCACGGTGGACCTCTCCTGGCCGCTCTACGACGGCGGCCTCCGCTACGGGAAGCGCCGCGAGGCCGAGGCGCAGCGCGCCGGCGCGGAGGCGGCGGCCGAGGCGGAGCGGCTCGGGGTGGTGCAGCAGGTGGAGGACGCGCACCGGGATCTCGGCGTCGCCGTCGAGCGGCTCCGGCTCGCGGGGACGCAGCGCGGCCTCGCCGCGGACGCGGCCGCGTCCGCGCGGCGCAGCTACGAGGCGGGCGTGGCCTCGAGCCTCGACGTCATCGACGCCAACGATCGCGAGTACGCGGCGGACATCCAGCTCGCCGACGCGCGCGCGCGCGCCGCCCAGGCGCGCATCGCCCTCGACCGGGCCGCGGGCCGGGCGCCCTGAGGAGAATCATGCGGCGGCGCACGGGCGAACGTATCCTTCCGGGCCGGAACGAGCCCATGCCCACTCCCCCCGGCCACCGCGAGATCCAGCACGAGGAGGTCTCCCGGCTGTTCGGGAAGATGGCCGGAGGCAGGCTCGCGGCGCTCCCGCCGATCGTGGTGCTGGCGCTCTGGCTCGCCTGGGTGGAGCCCGCCGCCTGGCGCCGCGTCGCGCTCCTCGTCGCGGTCGTCGGGATGTGCGTGTTCTTCGTCGCCGAGTGGGTGCGCTTCCGGCGGGTGGGGTTCCGGCCGGGCGCGATCCCGCGGAACCTCGTCGTCGCGACGTTCTGGCAGATGGCGATCACCGCCGTCACGGGCGGGCTCGCGAGCCCGTTCCTCTACATCGCCGTGCCGCTCGGGATGATCGCCGGCGTCTTCCTGCCCTGGCGCATGAGCTTCCTCCTCTCCGGCGTGCAGATCGCGGCGGTGTTCACCCTCGCCGCGCTCGGGGCGACGGGCGCGCCGGCCGAGCTGAACCTCCACGTCTTCGGCGGCGGCGCGCGGGTCGGACCGCCGGCCTACCTCTACACGCACGCCGCGATGCTCTCGCTCGTGTTCCTGTTCTCGAGCGGCGCGGGCCGCGCGCTGCGCTGGTCCTTCGACCGGATGATCCTGCGCGCGCTCTCGGCGCAGCAGGCCTCGCTCGAGGCGCACGCGCAGCGCGCCGAGGAGCTGACCGCGCTCTCGGCGGAGATCGCCCACGAGCTCAAGAACCCGCTCGCCAGCGTGAAGGGCCTCGCGGGCCTGCTGGCGCCCGGGGTGCACGAGGGGAAGGCCTCCGAGCGGCTGCAGGTGCTCCGGCGCGAGGTCGATCGCATGCAGGCGATCCTCGACGAGTTCCTGAACTTCTCTCGGCCGCTCGTCCCGCTCGCGCTCGGCGACGCGGACCTGGGCGCGCTGTGCCGCGAGGTCGCGGCGCTGCACGAGGGGATGGCGCGCGAGCGGGACGTCGCGGTCACCGTGCGCGCCGAGGGCGTCTCCGCCCGCTGCGATCCCCGCAAGGTGAAGCAGATCCTCATGAACCTCGTGCAGAACGCGCTCGACGCGAGCCCGGCGCGCGCGGCGGTCGAGCTCGACGTCGCGCGCGGCGCGGACGGCGCGGCGCGCGTGCGGGTGCTCGACCGCGGCCGCGGCGTCGATCCGGCGGTACAGGACTCGCTCTTCTCGCCAGGCGCGACGACGAAGCCGCGCGGCTCCGGGCTGGGGCTCACCATCGCGCGCGCCCTCGCCCGGCAGCACGGGGGCGACCTCGTCCTCGCCCCGCGGCCCGGGGGCGGCACGATCGCCGAGCTCGTCCTGCCGCCCGCGGCAGGGAGCGGGGGGTACGCGGCATGAGCCCGCTCGCGCGCGTCCTCGTCGTCGACGACGATCCCGGCGTCCGCTACACGCTGCGCGAGATCCTGGAGAGCGAGGGGCTCGCGGTGGACGAGGCGGCGGACGGCGCCGCCGCGCTCGCGCGGCTCGAGACCACGCCGGCCGACCTCGTCGTGACGGACCTGCGCATGCCGGGCATGGACGGCATGGAGCTCCTGCGCCGGGTCGCCGGACGGCCGGGCGCGCCGCGCGTCGTGCTCGTCACGGCGCACGGCTCGGAGCGGCAGGCCGTCGAGGCGATGAAGGCGGGGGCCTACGACTACTTCAAGAAGCCGTTCGAGACGGACGAGCTGCTCGCGGTGGTGCGGCGGGCGCTCGAGGCGGTCCGGCTCACGCACGACAACGAGCGGCTGCAGGGCGAGCTCGTGCTCTCGCGCTCCATGGTGTTCGCCTCGGAGGCGATGCGGCGGCTCGCCGTGCTCGTCGCGCGGGTGGCGCCGCGCGACGTGACCGTGCTCATCACGGGCGAGAGCGGCACGGGCAAGGAGCGGGTCGCCGAGGCGATCGTGCGCGCCTCGCGCCGCGCCGACCGGCCCTTCGTCCGCTTCAACTGCGCGGCGCTCACGCCGGAGCTCGCGGAGGCCGAGCTGTTCGGGCACGCGAAGGGCGCCTTCACCGGCGCGGTGCGCGCGCGGCCCGGCCTCTTCGGCGAGGCGGACGGCGGGACCATCCTGCTCGACGAGGTGGGCGAGCTCGCGCCCTCGGCGCAGGGGAAGCTCCTCCGGGTCCTGCAGGAGGGCGAGGTGCGCCCGGTCGGCGAGGAGCGGACGCGGAAGGTGGACGTGCGCGTGCTCGCGGCGACGCACCGCGATCTGCCGGAGCTCGTGCGGACGGGGAGGTTCCGCGAGGACCTCTACTACCGGCTCGACGTGGTCCAGCTCCGCGTCCCGCCCCTGCGCGACCGGCCCGAGGACATCCCGGTCCTCGCGCGCCACTTCCTCCAGCGCTTCGCGGAGCGCTTCGGGCTCGCCTCGCTGGCGGTGCCGGACGCGCTCGTGGACCGGCTCGCCGCCCACGCCTGGCCGGGGAACGTGCGCGAGCTCGAGAACGCGATCGAGGGGCTCGTCGCGCTCTCCCCGCCCGAGGGGCTCGACCTCTCGCTCCTGCCCGGCGGCGCGGTCCCGGCCGGCGACGTCGGCGCGGCGCCCTCGCTCAAGCAGCGCGTCGAGGCGTTCGAGCGCGGGCTCGTCGTCGAGGCCCTGCGCGCGGCGGAGGGGAACCGCAGCGAGGCGGCGCGCCGGCTCGGCATGTCGCGCGTCACGCTGCACGACAAGCTGCGCAAGTACGGGCTCGCCGGGGGAGGCGAGGAGCCGGGCGGGCGCTGAGCCCGGCGCCCCTCGGGCGCGCGGCCGCTCCCCGACGCGCATACACCCGCGGTGCATCGCCACGCGCCGCCGTCGGGGCCTCCCCGTCTTGCCTCCCCGCGCAGGCGCTCCTCGCCGGCGCGGGCGAGCCATCGTTCAGGCGATGGTCGCGTTCGCGCTCGCCCTGCAGCTCGTCGCCGCGAGCCCCTCCTTTGCCCCGCAGCCCTCGCTCGACGCCGGCGCGTTCCAGGGGCGGGAGCTCGCCGCGGCCGGCCTCGGCGTGCTCGCGGGCGACGCGCTCGTGGTGGGGCTCGGCTACGCCACGCTCCAGCTCTTCGCGAACGACACCTTCTCGCCCACCGCCGGCAACTTCCGCACCGCCGCCTTCGCGCTGGCGGGCGCCGCGCTCCTCCTGCCGCCGCTCGGCGCGACCGTGGCCGCGCGGCTGGCGCGCGTGAGCCCCGCCGCGGGCGGCTTCTGGAAGGCCTTGCTCCTCGCGAACCTGGGCCACGCCGCCGCGCTCGGCGCGGGGTACCTCGCCGCGCCGCGCTTCTGGGTGGTGATCCCGGTGCAGCTCGCCGGCGTCGCCGCCGGGAGCTCGGTGGGGCTCCACTGGGGCCCGCGGGCGCGGCCCGTCGTCCGGCAGGATCCGGGCGGCCGGGCGACGCCTCCGGGCCCCGCGCGGCCGGCGGCGGACGTGGTCGCGGAGGCGCAGCCGCTCTACCCGATGTGCCTGGATCGCTGATCGCCGGCGATGACGGTGAGGGGGGATCCGGCGCCGTGGGTGCGCCCGGCGCCCCCCGCGCGGCCGCGAGGCGGAGCTCGGGCTTCTGGGTTATCTTCCGCCCGCCCCGCACCCGGAGGAGCCCATGGCGAACGGCCTGTTCCGCATCCCCGAGCCCCGCAACGAGCCCGTCCTCTCCTATGCGCCCGGCACGCCGGAGCGCGCCGCGCTCAAGTCCCAGCTCGCCGAGCTCTCGGCGCACGAGATCGAGATCCCGCTCGTCATCGGCGGACGCGAGGTCCGCACCGGCCGGTTCGCCGAGGCCCGCGTGCCGCACCGGCACGGGCAGCGGCTCGCGCGCTGGCACCAGGCCGGTCCGGCCGAGGTCCAGGCCGCGATCGAGGCGGCGATGCAGGCGCGCAAGGCCTGGGCGGCGATGGACCCGCACGACCGCGCGGCGATCTTCCTCAAGGCGGCGGACCTCCTCGCCGGCCCGTGGCGGCAGGTGCTGAACGCCGCCACCATGCTCGGCCAGTCGAAGACGCCCTTCCAGGCCGAGATCGACTCCGCCTGCGAGATCATCGACTTCTGGCGCTGGAACCCGCACTTCATGCAGCGGATCCTCGAGGATCAGCCGCACTCGCCGCCCGGCCAGTGGAACCGGCTCGAGTACCGGCCGCTCGAGGGGTTCGTCTTCGCGGTCACCCCCTTCAACTTCACCTCGATCGCCGCGAACCTGCCGACGGCGCCCGCGATCATGGGCAACACCGTGGTGTGGAAGCCGGCGTCCTCGGCCGTCTACTCCGCCTGGCACATCCTGAAGCTCCTCGAGGCGGCCGGCCTGCCGCCGGGGGTCGTCAACTTCGTCCCGGGCAGCGGGCGCGCCGTCGGCGACCCCGCCCTCGCGAGCCCGGACTTCGCGGGCCTCCACTTCACCGGCTCGACCGGCGTCTTCCACGGCATGTGGCGCACGATCGGCGAGCACCTCGAGCGCTACCGCGGCTACCCCCGCATCGTCGGCGAGACGGGCGGCAAGGACTTCGTGTTCGTGCACCCGTCGGCGGACGTGGACGCCGCCGCCGTCGCGCTCGTGCGCGGCGCGTTCGAGTACCAGGGTCAGAAGTGCTCCGCCGCCTCCCGCGCCTACGTGCCCGAGAGCCTCTGGCCGCAGCTCCGCGAGAAGCTCCTCGGCATGACCGCCGCCATCAAGATGGGCGAGACCGAGGACTTCACCACGTTCATGGGCGCGGTCATCGACCAGCCCGCGTTCGATCGGATCAAGAAGTACATCGAGATCGCCCGCGCCTCCTCGCAGGCGAAGCTCCTCTTCGGCGGCCGCTGCGACGACTCGAAGGGCTTCTTCATCGAGCCCACCGTCATCGAGACGGTGAACCCCCGCTTCCAGCTCATGGAGGAGGAGATCTTCGGGCCGGTGCTGACGATCTTCGTCTACGCCGACATCCGGCTCGACGAGGCGCTCGAGCTGTGCGGCTCGACCTCGCCGTACGCGCTCACCGGGGCGGTCTTCGCGCGCGACCGGGAGGCGATCCTCGACATGGGCAAGCGGCTCGTCGACGCGGCGGGCAACTTCTACGTGAACGACAAGCCCACCGGCGCGGTGGTCGGCCAGCAGCCGTTCGGCGGCGCGCGCGCGTCCGGCACGAACGACAAGGCGGGCTCCATGGCGAACCTCATGCGCTGGGTCTCGCTGCGCGCCATCAAGGAGACCTTCGACCCGCCGACGCGCTTCGAGTACCCGTACATGCGCGAGAAGTGAGCCGGGCGCGGACCTTCTCGATGGAGCGCCCGATGCCCTGGAGCGTGCGCGTCGCCACGGCGGCCGTCGCGCTCGTCGTCCTCGTGCTCGTCACCGGCGCCGTGCTCGTCCTGCGAGCCCCGGAGCCCCGCCTTGCGCAGGTCGGTCAGCTCGGGCTCTACGCGGCGCTCTTCGCGGCGCTCCTCGCCGGGATCCTGACGCGCCGGCGCATCGCGTGGCTGTGGGGCCGGTTCCTCGGGTTCTTCCTGTTCGCCGTCGCGCTCGTGGGCGTCGTCGCGAACGCCTCGCGGATGCGGGCGTCCGAGGTGGCGGCGCTCGCCCTCGGCTTCGCCGGCCCGATGCTCGCGGTGAGCCTCGCGTTCGGGCGCCGGAGCGCCCAGGCCTGGTTCGGGCTCCTGTGCCCGAGCTGCGGCACGCCCTCCTCGCGCGGCGATCTCCTGCTGCGCAAGGTCCGGTGCCCGCGCTGCGGGGAGAGGTTCTAGGCGCGAGGCTTCCGCAGCGCGCACGCGGCGACGCCGCGAGGGAGAACGCTCACGCGCCGCCGCCGCCCTTCGCCCGCGCCTGGTGGCGGCGCGCCTTCGCGACGTTGCCGCAGTCCTTCATGGAGCACCACCGCCGCGTCCGCGCGCGGGTCTGGTCGAGGAAGAGCCAGCTGCACTCCTGGCTCTCGTGGAGGCCGCACACCCGCACGCGCTCGAGCTCGCCCGAGGTGAGGAGCTCGATCGCGGACTCGACGATGGGCCACAGCGGCGCCTCGAGCGCGGCGCTCGCGTCGTCCCACCCGAGCGCGTAGCCCTCGCCCTGCCGCGTGAGCCGCCGGTGCGCGAGCGCGCTCGAGAGCGCGGCGGAGAGGTGCGCGACGTCGGAGGGCGCGGGCTCCCGTCCCTCGGCGCGCGCGAGGAAGATCCGGAAGAGCGCCTCGCGCAGCGCGATCGCCTGGCGGAGCACGCCCTCCGCGTCACCGGGCCGGCGCCGCGCCTCGTCGAGGAGCCGGCTCGCGAGCCGCTCGTCCACCGCCGACGTCGCGCGCGCGAACGCGAGGAGGTCAGCGTAGCTCGCGAGCCTCTCCCGGGGCTTCACGTCGCGCGAGCTCACGGTGTTCGTGAAGTCGAGGCACAGCCGGCCGCCCGAGAGGTCGAATACCCGCGAGGGGGTCGTTTCCAGGGTCGCCACATAACCATCATAACGGCACTTGACAGGTTATGCGGGCGGCGGCAGATCTAACCTGCACACCGCATCATGCCGGTTAGACGGAGGACGTCATGGCTGCTCGCTCGATGAAGCTGTTCCTCTCCCCGCCCGCGACCCCGCGGGACACCTGGCGCGACCGCTGGCGCCTCGTGCGCGACCTGCTCGGCGGCGCGCTGGTGCTCGCGGTCTGGCTGTCGCTCTGGAGCTGGGTGGCGGTGGGCGTGGTGGGCCCGCTCTCGCGAGCCAACACCGCGCTCGAGCGCGACCGCGCGGCCGAGGTGCTGTGACGCCCGGTCAGGCGGCGGCCGCGTCGGGCGCCGCCGGGAGCCGCACCCGCATCGTCGTGCCCACGCCCGGCGAGCTCTCGGGGACGATCGTCCCCCCGTGGGCCTCGGCGATGCGCCGCGCGAGCGCCAGCCCCATCCCGACGCCGCCGGTGCCGCGGGCGCGGCTCCGGTCGGTGCGGAAGAACGGGGTGAACACCCGCGGGAGGTCCTCGGCGTCGATGCCGATGCCGCGGTCGCGGACCTCGATCTCGACCCCGCCGCCGAGGGCGGCGGCGGCGAGGGTGACGGGCGCCGGCGGCTCCGAGTACTTGGCGGCGTTGTCGAGCAGGTTCGCCACGAGCCTGCGCAGCAGCGCGGCGTCGCCGTCCACCTCCGGGAGCGACTCGGGCAGGACGAGCTCGAGCGTCCGGTCGGGGTTCGCCTCGCGGAAGCGCGCGGCGGCCTCGGCGAGGACCCCGTCGAGCTCCACGCGCGCCCGGGTGAGCGGCCAGGCCGGGCCGCCGCCGGCGGCGAGATCGAGTCGCGCCGCGGCGAGGACGTCCTCCACCAGCCGGTCGAGCTCGTCGAGATCCGTCCCGATCTCGCGGAGGAAGCGCCGCGCCCGCTCGACGTCCCCCTCGGCCGCGAGCTCGAGCGCGACACGGATGCGCGCGAGCGGCGTGCGGAGCTCGTGCGACACGTTCGCGAGCAGCTCCTGCTCGCCGCGCACGAGCCGCTCGAGCCGCTCCGCCATCTCGTCGAACGCACGCCCCAGCTCGCCCACCTCGGCGCGGCCCTTCACCCGGGCGCGCGCCGAGAGATCGCCCGAGCCGAGCGCGCGGGCGGCCAGCGTGAGCCGCTCGATGGGCGCGGCGATCGAGCGGGCGAGCGGGAACGAGCCGAGCGCGAGCGCGGCGAGGACGGCGCCGATGAAGGCGAGGCCGCGCAGCGGATCGGGGCTGGGCGGGCCCCCGGAGACGAGGAGCAGGCCGCCGTCCGCGAGCGGCACCGCCCGGCCGAACCCGTGCCGGTGGAGCCGGACGGGGTGATCGCGCGGCGGCGGGAGGCCCGCGAGGGCGGGGTCGAGCGGCGGCTCGACGCTCGTGGCGCGCAGGGCGCCGTCCGGCCCGTACACGGACGCGTCGAGCCCGAACGCCTCGCGCCAGCGCGCGAGCTCGTCGCGGAGCCGGGCCGGATCCGCCGAGAGCTCGGCCACCCGGGACGCCGCGTAGGCCGTCGCGCCGCGGCCACGCTCCGAGACGTCCGAGTGGCGCAGCGCCCAGCCGACCGCGGCGGTGGCGAGCGCGACGAGGAAGAGCAGGAGCAGCCCGTGCAGGTAGATCCGCCAGAAGAGGCGCCCGTGGCGGCGCGGCCGCGCGGGGGTCACTCGCCCTCCGCCGCGAGCAGGTAGCCGGCGCCGCGCACCGTCTTGATGAGCCGGGGGCGCTTGGGATCGTCGCCGAGCTTCTGCCGCAGCCGCGAGACGTGGACGTCGATGGAGCGGTCGAACGCCTCCTCGGCGCTGCCGCCCGCGAGCTCCATGAGCTGCTCCCGCGAGAGGATCCGCCCCGCCCGCCGTGCGAGCGCGTCGAGCAGCGCGAACTCGTAGCCGGTGAGCGCGATCTCGCGTCCCTCGAGCGTCACCCGCCGCGCGCCCGGATCGACGACGAGGGCCCCCACGCGGACGGTCGAGGCCGCCGGGCCGGCGCGTCCCCGGGCGCGGCGCAGGACCGCGCGGATGCGCGCGAGCAGCTCGCGCGGGGAGAAGGGCTTCGAGAGGTAGTCGTCCGCGCCGAGCTCGAGCCCCATGACGCGGTCCGCCTCCTCGCCGCGCGCGGTGAGGACGATGACCGGCACGTCGGAGCGGGCGCGCAGCTCGCGGCAGACCTCGAGGCCGTCCTTGCCGGGCAGCATGAGATCGAGCAGCACCGCCTCGTACCGGCCCGACAGCGCCTCCTCGAGGCCGCGCTTCCCGTCGGCGACGTGCACCACCGCGAGGCCGTGGCCCTCGAGGTACTCGCGGGTCAGCGCGGCGAGGCGGCGGTCGTCCTCGACGAGGAGGACGAGATCGGGAGTGGTGGCGGTCACGATGGGCATCTTAACCGTGCGGCTGCGGCCGGGGCGGCTCCTCCCCGGCCGCGCCGCGGTCGGCTACCGGTGCATCCGCCGCTCGAGCTTCTCCGCGAGCTTCGCGCGCTGGTCGGGCGTCAGGATCCCGTGCACCTCGAGCCCCGCGTCCACCGCCTCGTGCGCGAGGGCGCGCATCGCGTCCGCGCGCTGGTCGACGAGGGCGTGGAGCGCCGCCGCGTCGGGCGCGTCGGCCTTCCACGCCGCGAGGAAGGCGGCGCGGTCCTCGCCGCGCGTCCCGTGCAGCTCCTGTGCGCGGGCGAGCATCCGGTCCTTCACCGCGTGGATCCGGTCCCGCTGCTCCGGCGTCGCGTTCACCTCGTCGAGCGCCTCGTCGACGCGGGCGGTCACGAACTCGGCCATCCGGGCGGGGTCGTGCCGGTGGTGCCAGCCCCGGGCGAACCCCGCGAGGGCGACGACGCCCGCGGCGAGGACGAGGCCGAGGAAGATGGTCTTGCGCATGTGCTGTTCTCCTCTCGTCCGGCGCGGCTAGAGCGCCGGTCGCGGCCGCCCTGAGAGGCGTGCCGACGGTACGGAGGATGGGCGCCCCGCGTTGAGCGGGCTTGTTCGCGGCTTGAAGAAACGTTAACTCCTCGCGCCTCATGAGCCTCGTCGCCGGAAACGCGCTCTCCCTCGCCTACGGGCCGAAGGTCCTCCTCGACGAGGAGAGCTTCGCCATCGGCCCGCAGGACCGGATCGGCCTCGTCGGCGCGAACGGCACCGGCAAGTCGTCGCTCATGCGCATCCTCGCCGGGCAGCTCTCCCCGGACTCGGGCGACCTCGTCCTTCGCCGCGGCGCCCGCGTGGGCTACCTCCCGCAGGACGTCGCGGCGCTCCCCGACCTGCCGCTCGTCGACGCCGTCCTCGCCACCGTCCCCGGCCGCGCCGACCTCGAGCGCCGGCTCCGCGCCGCGGAGGACGCGCTCGCCGCGGCGGGCACGCCGGAGGAGCAGCTCGAGCTCTCCGCCGCGCTCGCCGAGCTGCACCAGGCGCTCGATCACTTCGAGGAGCGCTTCGGGCGGCACCGCGCCGAGCGCATCCTCGGCGGGCTCGCGTTCACGGCGGACGATCTCGGGCGGCCCGCCCGGACGTTCTCGGGCGGCTGGAAGATGCGCGCCGCCCTCGCCGGGCTGCTGCTCCAGGATCCCGACCTGCTGCTCCTCGACGAGCCCACGAACCACCTCGACGTCCCCACCCTCGAGTGGTTCGACGCGTTCCTGCGCGGCTCGCGGCGGGCGCTCCTGCTCGTGTCGCACGACCGCGAGTTCCTGAACCGGCAGATCGACCGCGTGCTCGCGCTCGAGCCGGAGGGGCTGCGCGCGTACACCGGCGACTACGAGGACTACAAGCGCCAGCGCGCGCAGGAGGAGGAGCGGCTCCTCGCGGAGGCCAAGCGGCAGGGCGCGAAGCGCGCGCAGCTCGAGGAGTTCATCGAGCGGTTCGGCGCCAAGGCGACCAAGGCGCGCCAGGCGAAGTCGAAGGAGAAGCTGCTCGAGAAGATGGACGAGGTGCAGGTGCTCGAGCACCGCGCCACGGTCCGCTTCCGCTTCGCCGAGGCGCCGCGCTCCGGCCGGGAGGTGCTCAGGCTCGAGGGCGTCCGGAAGGCGTTCGGGCCGCGCGTCGTCTACCGCTCGCTCGACGCCGCCATCCAGCGCGGCGAGCGCGTCGGCGTCATCGGCGCGAACGGCGCGGGCAAGTCCACGCTCCTCAAGCTCGTGGCGGGCGAGCTCGCCTCCGACGCGGGCGAGGTGAAGCTCGGCCACGGCGTCCTCGCCGGCTACTTCGCCCAGCATCATTTCGAGCGCGCGGAGCACGACGGCGACGCCGAGGGCGCGATGCGCACCTTCGGCGCGCTCGATCCCGAGCGCACCGTCCTCGACACGCTCTGGGATCTCGTCCCGGAACAGGGCGAGGCGTACGTGCGCGGCGTCGCCGGCTCGTTCCTCTTCTCCGGCGACGACGTCGAGAAGAAGCTCGGCGTGCTGTCCGGCGGCGAGCGGGCGCGCGTCGCGCTCGCGAAGCTCCTGCTCGTGCCGGCGAACCTGCTCGTGCTCGACGAGCCGACGAACCACCTCGACCTCGACTCGTCGGAGGCGCTCATCCAGGCGCTGAAGGGCTACGGCGGGACGCTCCTCTTCGTCTCGCACAACCGGAGCTTCCTGAACCAGCTCGCGACGGTGATCTGGGAGGTGAAGGACGGCGGGATCCTGCCGTTCCCCGGGAACCTCGACGACTGGCTCTACCACCAGAAGGAGCTCGAGGCCGCCGCGGCGGCCGCGGGCGCGAGCGGCGACCCCGCTCGGACGGGTCCCGGGGCGGCGGCGGCGCCCGCGAGCGACAGGGAGCGCCGCCGGCTCGAGGCCGAGGCGCGCAACGCCCGCTACCGGCTGGAGAAGCCGCTCCGCGATCGCATCGCCGCGCTGGAGGCCCGCATCGAGGGGCTGGAGCAGGAGGAGCGCGAGGCGACCGAGGCGCTCGCCGACCCGGCGCTGTACCAGGACTTCGCGCGCGCGAAGCCGCTCATCGAGCGGCAGCACGCGGCGAAGGAGGAGCTGGCGAGGCTTTACGGAGAGTGGGAGGCGGCGCAGGAGGAGCTCGCCGCGCTCCAGCCCGGCGGCTGACGCGCGCCGCTCACGGCGGCCCGAGCCGCAGCCCCGCCGCGAAGCCCAGCCAGGCCCGCCGGCCGCCGTCCGCGCCGAGGTCGTGCTCGAGCAGGCCGCCCAGGCCCGGGCGGAAGCCGTCCTCCGCCCAGAACAGGCTCGCGCTCGGCCCCGCCACCACCGCCACGCTCCGCGTGACCTGCCACCCGGCGAGCACCCGCGCCGTGGCGAGCACGTTCGCGCCCGCGTCCACCGCCTGCTGGCTCAGGAGATCCACGTCCAGCAGGAACCGGCCGCGGGCCTGGTGCGCGCCGAGCCCGAAGCCGGACCAGAGACGCCCGCCGCTGTCGGCGCGCTGCGCGCCGGCGGAGAGGATCGTGTGGAACGCGCGGCTCCCGAGCAGGAGCCCGGCGGAGAGGATCCCGTTCTCGTCGCCCAGGACGAGGAGCTTGTGCTCGCCGCCGCGGACGATGGGGAGGAGCCCGAGCGACACGCCGTCCAGGCCGTCGGCGACGTTCACGAGCCCGAGCTGCGCCCCGCGGACGTGGCCGCCCACGTTCACGAGCCCGACCTGCACGCCGCGCACGCCGCTCCCCACGTTCACGAGCCCGATCTGCGCGCCGTGCACCTCGCCCGACACCGAGGCGAGCGCGAGCTGCGCCCCCGAGACGGACCCGGCGTAGCCCACGAGCGCGGACTGGAGCCCGGTCACCGCTCCCGCCGCCCAGCTCACGCTGGAGTGCTGCCAGCCGACGACGTCGCCCCGCACCAGGTTCAGGCCCTGGGTGAGCTGCACGCCCCGGAGCGAGCCGGCCACGTTCGCGACCATCCCCACCTGCACGCCGGTGACGCGGCCGCGCGCGGAGCTCCCGATGTACGAGAAGAAGCCGCCCACCACGTCCTCGTCCGCCCAGAGCACCGGCGCGAGCCCGATCCCGCGCAGCCGGGTCGTGCGCGAGGCGATGAGGCCGAGCTGGAGGCGGTTCACGACGTAGCGATCGCCGTTGAACGACACGGGCGGGAAGATCGAGAGGTCCACCGGCACGCGCGCGAGCTCCTCCACCCCGTCGCCGCGGAGCGCCGTCAGCTCCCGCGGCACCGCGGCGAAGCCCGCGCCGGCGAGCTCGGTCCGGCCGCCCTGGGTGAGCGCGACGCGCGCCTCCACGAGGCGCCCGTCCTCCTCGCGGGAGACGCGGTAACCGCCCGGGTCGAGGGCCAGCTCCAGCGGGCGGCCGGGGTGCTTGCGCAGCTCCGCGACGAGCCGCTCGCCGGAGTCGCGCACGAAGAACCGGCCCGCCGCCGCGGCCGGCAGGACGAGCGTCGCGCCCGAGCCGCGCAAATCCGTGAGCACCACCTCGCCCGCGCCGACGAGCTGGATGTCCCAGACCGCGTGCTGCGGGCCGCCGCGGGTCCGCTCCGTCCGCGCGAGCGTCTCGTCGAACGCGAACTGGTAGACCTCCGAGAGCGTGACCTTGCCGTCCTGGCTCGCGTCGGCCGCGCCGCGCAGGCCGGTGACGAGGGCGTGGGTGAAGAACGACGCGCCGACCCGGTCCGACTCCTGGGAGGCCTCGTCGGCCGAGCTGGACGTCAGGATCACCTGACCGCTCACCCGCGACGAGGCGTCCACCAGGAACGGCGCGGCGCGGGCGCCTCCCTTCCCGCGGGTGAAGGAGCCCGACGAGCACGAGTCGAGGATCGCGATGCGGATGTCGGCGCCGAGCTCCGTGAGCCACCGCCTGAGCTCTCCATACGGGACGCGCGCGCCGCGCAGGAGCAGCCCCTCCTCGTCGGAGTGGCCGGAGTAGTAGAAGAGCACCTCCGTGCGCCCGCCGGCGCGCGCGCGCCTCACGCGCGAGCGGAGCTCCTCGAGGGCCGCGCGCAGGCTGGCCTCGCCCGGGTCGAGGAGCACGATCGTGTCCTCGCCGGCGACGCCGCCCATCTGCTGCAGCACCCGCGCGACCCGCTCCGCGTCGGAGATCGCGTAGCGGAGCCGCGGGCGCGCGGGGCCGCCGTCGTTGGCGCCCGCCACGAGGGCGAGCCGGCGCACCGCGCCGGGCGGCTCGGCGCGGGACGGCCCCTGTGCGGCGGCGGCGCCGGCGAGGAGGACGGCGGCGAGCGCGAGGACGGGTCGAATCATGTCGGGGCTCTCACTTCACGAGGAGGAGGGCGTGCTGCTCGAGGCCCGCGGGGAGGACGAGGGGATCCTCGCGGGCGCGGCCGGAGGCGGCCAGCCGTCGCGCGGCCTCCACCGCCGTCGCGGAGTCGAAGGCGGCGACGCCCGTCACGAGGAAGAACCGCTCGAACCCGGGCGCGTCGTCGAGGAGGTAGGCGTGGGGGAGCGGCACCGCGCCGGTCCCCGCGAGCGGGGCGGCGGGGCCGCCCTCCTCGGGCCAGTGGAGCGTCACGATCCCGCGGCCGTCCACCGAGACCACCGCCCCGAACGGCCTTCCCGCCGCCACGTACGAGAGCTGCAGGAGGTCTCCCGCCCGCGCCGCCGCGCCGTCGCGGAGCTCCTCGGGCCCGGCGTCCGGCCGGCTGCGGTGCACCTCGAGGCGCGGCGCGAGGCCCTTGAGGCGGGTGTCCTCGATGGCGGAGCGCGGCGTGAGAAGGCCGGACGGGATGACGTGCAGCACGAGCGCTGACGCCACCGCCACCGCTGCCGCGATGGGGACGAGCAGCAGCGGCCGCCGCCGGGAGGGCCGCGGCGCGCTCGCGGCGAGCGCCGCGCGGCGGCGGATCTCCCCGAGCGCGGGGCCAGGCGGGTGAGCCTCGCGGAACGCCGCGTCGTCGCGCGCGAGCGCCTCGAGCCGGCGCACGCCCTTCTCCGCCTCGAGGCGGCCCCGCACGCGGGCGGCCTCGTCGGGCGGGAGGTCGCCGGCGTGGAGCCGCTCGACCAGGTAGTCGGGAACGCGATCCGGGCTCATCGCTGCACCTCCTGGGTGGGCGCCTCGGCGGCCTGCTCCGCGGCGCGCCGCCGGAGCCCGCCGAGCCGCTTGCGGACCGCGGCGGCCGTGAGCCCCACCTCGCGACCGACCTCCTCGAGCGTCAGGCCGTCCACGTAGTGGAGCACCGCCATGACCCGGGTGGACTCCTGCTCGCGCCCGAGCAGCCGTCCGACGACGAGGCGCGAGAGCGAGCGCGCCTCGGGCTCGTCCGCCGCCGCGATGGCGAGGAGCGCGGCCTCGTCCCGGTCCTCCGGCCGGCGCCGCTCCGTGCGGAGCAGGTTCAGGCAGACGCGGGTGGCGATGCGGAGGAGGAGCGACGCGGGGGCCTCGTCGCGGAGCCGCTCCTCCGCCCGGAGCAGGTTCACGAACGTGTCGTGCATGGCGTCCACGGCCCTCTCCTCGTCACGGAGGAGGCGGCGGCAGCGGCGCAGGACCATCGGCGCGAGGTCCCGGTAGTACGCGTCGACGTCGACCGCCACCCGCTCCCCTCTCTCCGGCCCCTGGGCCGGACGAGCTTCTACCTCGAACCCCGGCCCGGCCGTGAGCAGCGCCGGAAACCGCCGTCAGATCCGCACTCCCGCGACGAAGCCCACCCACACGCGCGCGTGGCGGCCGCCGAGCTTCCAGCCGAGGTGCAGGTCGGGCTGGTCCTCGTCCGAGACGAGCACGTTCGCCGTCGGGCCGGCGAGGACCCCCATCCACTCGGTGAGCCGGTAGGCTGCCACCGCGCGGAGGACCCCGAGCACCGCCTCGGGGGTGCCGTCGAGCGAGACCGCCTGCGCGACGAGATCCAGGTCGAGCGCGAGGCGCTGCGCCGGCTCGAACCCGACGCCGGCGCCGCCGCCCAGGGTGGAGAGCGTCTTGCCCGAGCGCTCCTGCGGGTCGGGCTGGACGCCCGCCCCGAGGACGCCGTAGGCGCGCCGCCCGCCGAGCCGCACGCCCGCGGCGAGCGGCGTGAGCTCGGTCGCGTAGAGCTCCACCTCGTGGCGGCCGTTCCGCACGAGCGCGAGGACGCCCACCGAGCCCTCCGCCTCCTCGGCGAGGTTCACGAGCCCGACCTGCGCGCCGCGCACGCGGCGGGCCACGTTCACGAGCCCGAGCTGCGTCCCGCTCACCTCGCCGCCCACGTTCACCACGGCGAGCTGCACCCCGCGCACCCCGCCGGCGACGTTGACCGCCGCCGCCTGGAGGCCGTCGAGGCGTCGCGCGACGTTGGCCGCGCCACCGAGCTGGACGCCCTCCGCGCCGCCGCGGACCACGTTCACGATCTGCGACGCCTGGAGGCCGCGGAGATCGCGCGCCACCGTGGTGACGGTCGCGAGCTGCACGCCGCGCACGACCCCGCCCGCGCTGGCCGCGGCCCAGGTCACCTGCGCGCCCGAGACGTCCTCGTCGGCGAGGTGCACCGGCGCGAGCGCCAGGCCGCGCAGGACGGTGGAGCGGGCCACCACGCCGATCGAGAGGTGGTTCTCCACCCGCCCCTCACCGTTCAGGCTGAGCGGCGGGACGAGAGACAGGTCCACGGGGACCACGCGGAGCGCGGTCAGGGCGGCCGCGGGGGGCTCCGGGACCGCCGCGCCGGCGAGCGCCAGGGCGGGCACGGCCGCCGCGAGCGCGGCGAGGGTGGTGCGAAGCGGGTTCCGCATGGGCGTCGTCCTTCTTCCGTGGCCGAGGGGCGGTCGGCGGGGTCGGAAGGAGGAACACCGCTGCCTGCCGCGCGCGCTACCGCGGCGCGGACGATTCACATTTCTTCACGCTCCGACCAGATCGGGGCAACCTGCCGCCGCCATGCTCCGCGCCGCCTCGGCGAGGGGGCGGTAGCGCGATCTCCGCGCCGCGGTGTTCCCTCGCACAACACGAGCGCCGCACTCTCGCGGTCAACGGAGCGTCACCCATGACGAAGTCCCTCTTCGAGCTCTTCACGCGCGCCGGCGCCGAGTGGGTGATGCTGCTCCTCGTCGCCCTCTCCGCCGCCTCGGTCACGGTCATCCTCGAGCGGGCCCTGTACTTCGCCCTCCGCCGCCGCACCTCTCCGGACCTCCTCACGCTCCTCATGAACGGGCGGCTCGAGGAGGCGCGAGCCCGCATCGAGGGCCGCCGCGGCCTCGAGGCGGAGGTGGCGCGGGCGGCGCTCGACGCCGCCGGCGGCGGCCCCGCCGCGGTGCAGGAGGCGGTGGCCTGCACCATCGCGGACCGCCGCCTCGGCTACGAGCGGGGGCTCTCCTTTCTCGGCACGCTCGGCAACAACGCCCCCTTCCTCGGCCTCTTCGGCACGGTGGTCGGGATCATCCGGGCCTTCTCCGACCTCGCCGTCGGCGGCCCGAAGGGCGCCGGCGCGGCGGCGGTGATGTCCGGCATCTCGGAGGCGCTCGTCGCGACCGCGGTCGGCATCTTCGTGGCCATCCCGGCGGTCGTCGCGTTCAACGGCTTCCAGCGCTGGCTGCGCACGCTCATCACGCGCGCCGAGGCGATCGGGCACGCCCTCGCGTCGCACCTCGAGCACGACGACGTCCGCGCCGCGGCCCGAGCCCGGCTCGACCACGGAAGGGCCGGGCGGCGCCCCGAGCCCCACGAGTCGAAGGGCGCCGCCTAGCGGCGGCCGCGAGCGCACCGGAGCCCACCATGGCCGCCCACTCGAACGGCAGCGACGAGGCGATCACCGGCATCAACGTGACGCCCCTCGTCGACATCACCCTCGTCCTCCTCATCATCTTCATGGTCACCGCCTCCTACATCGTGAAGGAGAGCATCGAGGTCGACCTGCCCCGCGCCGCCAGCGGCGGCGAGACCGTCGGCCCGACCCTCGCGTTCACGCTCGATCGGGACGGGAAGCTCTTCCTCGACGGAAGGCCCGTCGGCCGCGCCGAGGCCCGCGCCGCCGTCCGCGCGGCGCTCGCGCGGAGCGCCGACGCGCGGGCGCTCATCGGCGCGGACCGGGCCGTGCCTCACGGCGAGGTGGTGTCCGTGATCGATCTCGTGAAGAGCGAGGGGCTCACCCGCTTCGCGATCCAGATCGAGCGCGACGCGTCGGGGGAAGGCGCGCCGTGACCCCGGCGCCTTCCGACGGTCCGCCGCGGGGCCGAACGCTCGCCGCGATGGCGCTGGCCTCGCTGGCGCTCCACGCCGGCGGGTTCGCCTGGGCAGGTCGCCTCGAGCCGCGTCAGGCCGCGAGGGCCGCGCCCGTGGAGGTCGAGTTCGAGGCCGCCCCTCCGCCGCCCGCCCCCGCCGCGGCGCCTCGTCCACCCTCGGAGCGGCCGGCGCCGCGCCGGGTCGCGATCGCGAGGCTGCCGCCACCTCCGGCCGAGCCGCCTCCACCGCCGCCCCCGAACGAAGCGCCGCCGCCCGCCGCGCCCGCGCGCGCGGTCCCCCGCGTCGGCGTATCGCTCTCCTCGACCGCGACCGGCGGCGGCTTCGCGGTGGGCGTCGGGAACACGCTCCACGGCAGGGCCTCGGAGACCGCCGCCGATCCCGCCTCGGTGAAGCCGTACGCCGCCCCGCGCTCCGCGCCCGCCCGGCTCTCCGCGCAGCCCCGCCTCCTCGAGCGGCCGGAGATCCCGTATCCCCCGGAGGCCCGGCGGGAGGGGCTCGAGGGGCAGGTCGTGCTGCTCCTGCGGATCGACGCCGAGGGCCGGGTCGCGGCGGCGCGCCTCCTCTCCGCGCCGGGCGCCGCCCTCGGCGAGGCCGCCCGGGCCGCCGCGCTCCGCTTCCGCTTCACGCCTCCCCTGCTCGAGGGCGAGGCCGTCGAGACCGAGATCCGCTTCACCTACACCTTCGTCCTGGAGTGAACCTCATGCGCCGCTCGCTCGCCACCGCGCTCGCCCTGCTCGGCCTCCTCCTCGGGAGCGCCCGCCCCGCTCGCGCCGAGACGCCACCGGCGGAGACCGGCGTCCTCACGCGCGCTCCGGCGGTGGTCGAGCCCGCCGAGCCCGAGTACCCGGAGGCCGCCCGCGCGGCGGGGCTGACCGGCGTCGTGACCCTCGAGCTCGAGATCTCGGAGACCGGCGAGGTCACCGACGCGGTGGTGACCGGCCCCGCCGGGCAGGGGTTCGACGAGGCCGCGGTCGCCGCCGCGCGGAAGCTCCGCTTCTCCCCCGCGGAGATCGACGGGGCGCCCGCGCCGGTGCGGATCGAGTATCGCTTCACCTTCGCGCTGGCCGCGCCGCCCGCGGCCCCCGCGCCGCCGCCGCTGAACCTCCTCGGCCGGGTGCTCGAGCGCGGCACCCGGCTGCCCGTCGCGGGCGCGATGGTGGAGGCGGGCGGCCAGCTCACCCACACCGACGGCGAGGGCCGGTTCGCGCTCGCCGGGGTGGCGGACGGGGCGGTGCAGGTGGTCGTGACGGACGTCGACCACGCCCGCCTCGAGTCGGAGGAGACCGTCGAGCCCGGCAAGGCGACCCAGGTGACCTACTGGCTCCAGCGGACCGCCGCGGAGGGCGAGTACGAGGCGGTCGTGGTGGGCGAGCGGGAGGAGAAGGAGGTCTCGCACGTCGCCATCGCGGCCGGGGAGATCCGTCGCGTCGCGGGCGCCTCCGGCGACGCGGTGAAGGTCATCCAGAACCTCCCCGGCATGGCCCGCACCTTCCTGAGCGGCGAGATGATCGTCCGCGGCGGCAACGCCCGCGACACGCGCGTGTACGTGGACGGCGAGGAGGTGCCCGCGGTGTTCCACTTCGGCGGGCTCACCAGCGTCTACTCGTCCGAGCTCCTGAAGGACGTGGAGTTCGAGGCGGGCAACTTCGGCGTCCGCTCGGGGCGGGCGATCGGCGGCCGCGTGAACCTCGTCACGCGCGATCCCGGCGAGCGGACCCACACGCTCGCGGACGTGAACCTGTACCACGCGACCGCGCTCTACGAGGGCCGGCCGCGCGAGGATCTCGGGATCGCCATCGCGGCCCGGCGCTCCTACGCGGACGCGGTGGTGACCCGCGCGCTCGAGTCGATGGACGACGCGCCGGGCGTGAGCACCGCGCCCCGCTACTACGACCTGCAGGCGAAGGCCGCGTGGAAGGCGACCGCCGACGACACCGTCCGTCTCGACGTGTTCGGCTCGGACGACCGGATGGTCCTCACGGGCGTCGAGGACGATCAGTCGCTCGAGGACCTCGACTTCCTCGAGTACGGCACCCGCTTCTACCGGGCGGGCCTCCGCTGGGATCACCGCGCGAGCGAGGCGACCCGGCTCCGGCTCGCGCTCGGCGGTGGCTGGCAGGACATGGACATCGACGCCGACGAGCTGTTCCGGATGCGCCAGGAGCTCTGGAGCACGCACTTCCGCGCCGAGGTCCACCACGAGCTCACGCCGCGGGTGAAGCTCGTCACGGGCGTGGACGGGCAGTGGTATCCGCGGGTCAGGATCGAGGTGGACGCGCCGCCGATCCTCCCGCCCGGTCAGGTCCCGAACCCGAACGCCGAGACCCGCCGCTACGCCGCCACCATCGACGGGCTCGAGGCGGGCGCGTTCGTCGAGGCGACCCTCGAGCCGGTCGACGGGCTCTTCGTCCTCCCGGGCGTGCGCGCGGACGTGCACCGCGCGCTCGCGAACCTCTCCTGGGTGGACCCGCGCCTCGCGGTCCGCTGGCAGCTCAGGCCCGGGACCGCGCTCAAGGGCGCGGTCGGCCTCTATCACCAGGCGCCGCCGTTCCCGTACGTCACGGAGGAGTTCGGCAACCCCGACCTCCGCGAGGAGGGCGCCTGGCAGTACTCGCTCGGCGCGGAGCAGCGGCTCCTGCCGCGGCTGCTCCTCGACGCGCAGCTCTACTACAAGCGCCTGTTCGACCTCGCCCTCCCCTCCGACGCCGTGATCACCCGGGATGGCCAGCTCGTCTCCGAGCGCTACCGGAGCGCGGGGACGGGGCGGTCCTACGGCGCGGAGCTGCTCCTGCGCTGGGATCCCGACGGCCGGTTCTTCGGCTGGATCTCCTACTCGCTCTCGCGCGCGGAGCGGGGCGAGTCCGTCGCGGGCGGCCGGCTCGACAGCGAGGGAGACGCCTACGACCAGCCGCACAACGTGGTCGCGGTGGGCACCGTCGAGCTGCCCGAGGTCTGGCGGGGCCTCTCCGCCGGGTTCCGCGCCCGCTACACGAGCGGAAACCCCTACGAGCCGGTCCGCGCCGCCGTCTACGACGCCGACGCCGACCGCTACCAGCCGATCCAGACCGGCGCGCTCACCGGGCGCATGCCCCCGTTCTTCCAGCTCGACCTCCGCGTCGACAAGAAGTGGACGGCCCGCACCTGGACGTTCGCGGCCTACCTGGAGGTCCAGAACGTCACCAACCGTGAGAACCCCGAGGCCGTCGCGTACAGCTTCGACTACTCGCGGCGCGGCTGGTACTCCGGCCTCCCGCTCTTCCCCTCCTTCGGCCTGCGCGCCGAGTACTAGGACCGCCCATGAACCGCACGCTCGCCGCCCTCGTCCCCGTCCTCGCGCTCACGGCCGCCTGCGGGCCGGACTTCGATCCCGCCTCCGAGGTGCAGGGGTTCCGCGTGCTCGCGGTCCGCGCCGAGCCGCCCGAGATCGCCCCGCCCTCCGACGGCTCGGCCCCCGCCCGCGCGGAGCTCGGGACGCTCGTCGTGGATCCGGCCCTCGTCGCGGACCCGGCCCGGCGCGCGGTGGTGCTCCACGTCGCCTGCACCCCGGCGCCGGGAGACCCGGGCCCCTCCCCCTGCACCCTGTTCTCCGAGCTGGCGGATCCCTCGACGCTGCTCGCGGGCGCCGATCTCGCGGCGGCCTGCGCCGCCCCGGGCGCCGGCGCCGCGGGAGGGATCTCCTTCGCCGGCCTCGAGGCATGCGGACGCGACGGCTGCGGCCCGCTGGCGGTGAGGCGGGATCCCGCCGACCCGGGCTCCGCGGTGGCGCTGCCCGGGGCCGCCTACGAGCTCCCCGCGGACTACACGCTGTCGGCGCTGCCCGCGTCGTCTCCCGAGCGCGTCCTCGGCCTGGAGGTCACCGACCTCGCCCTCGCGCTCGACGCGACGCCGGACGAGCTCGCGCCTGCGAGCGCGGTGGGGAGCGACTGCGAGCTCCTCGGCGCCGTCGCCGCCCGCTTCGAGGCGGAGTGGTCGCGCCGCCCCCACGTCGCGGCGCTGAAGCGGATCCGGGTCCGCGGTCCGGCGGCGCCCTCCGCGCCCAACCACAACCCCGTCCTGTCAGGCGTGGCGCTCGAGGGCGCGGCGCTCCCGGCGCCCGGTGAGACGCCCGCGGCCGTGCCGCCGAGCGCGAAGGTGCCGCTCCTGCCGCTCCTGCCGGCGAGCTTCGAGGAGCTGCGCGAGACCTACGTCGAGAGCGACGCGGCGGGCCAGCCCATCGCGACGCGGAAGGAGGACTGGACCTTCTCCTGGTTCACGAGCGCGGGCGAGCTCGAGAAGCTGCACACGAACCACCCCGACGAGGCGGCGGAGCTCACCACGCCGGCAGCCGGGGCTCCCACGGTGTGGGTGGTCGCGCGCGATCTCGTCGGTGGCGTGACGTGGCGCGCGGGCTCGCTCGCCGTGACGCCGTGAGGGGGTCGGCCCGCCGGGCGTCTCGAGGTTGACAGGCAAGTCGTAGCTTGCCTATGTTCCGCCGGGTGGCCGACGTGTTCGAAGCGCTCGCCGCCCCGACTAGGCGGGCGATCCTCGACGAGCTCACCGATCGGGACGGTCAGTCGCTGTTCGAGCTGTGCACGCGGCTGACGATGAAGCACGGGCTCGCGATGTCGAGGCAGGCGATCTCGCAGCACCTCGAGGTGCTCGAGGCGGCCGGCCTCGTGACCACGCGGCGTGAAGGCAGGTGCAAGCTCCATCACCTCGACACCGCACCGCTGCGGAGTATCTTCGAGCGGTGGCCGGTCGAGGGGCTGAAAGGGACCCGGCGATGAAAATCAACCTGACGAGCGTCCTGGTCGATGACCAGGAGAAGGCCCTGAGGTTCTACACGGAGGTCCTCGGGTTCGTGAAGAAGACCGAGATCCCGCTGGGCGAGGTGCGCTGGCTCACCGTCGTGTCGCCCGAAGCCCCGGATGGCCCCGAGCTCGTGCTGGAGCCGGACGGGCACCCCGCGGCGCGCCCGTTCAAGCGGGCCCTGGTGGAGGACGGCATCCCGTTCACCTCGTTCGCCGTAGAGGACGTGCGTGCCGAGTACGAGCGGCTCCGCTCGGCAGGCGTTCGTTTCGTCCAGCCGCCCACCGAGATGGGCCCGGTGACGATCGCGGTGCTCGACGACACCTGCGGGAACCTCATCCAGATCGCCAGCCAGAAGTAGGTCGGCCCGGAAGCGGGTTCAAATCCGCGTTACCTGCGGTCCGTGGGTCGGGGAGGTGCCTCCCGCGTCCAGTGGCCCGCCTCCGGGCGCGAGGTCCCGCCACGTGGGGGCGGCGCGCTGGAGCCGGGGTGGGTGGAAGGCTTGGGGCCGGGGTCGGGGTCGAGGTCGGGGTCACGTCTGGTATTCACCCACCGTCGCGCTGGAGTCCGCCCGACCGTCAGACACAGATGGTATGGGTTCACTCGATGGACGTCGTGCCCCTGAGCCCTCCCGCTCCTCTCGCGATCGCCTCGGCGGCCGCGCTGGACGCGCTCGCGGCGGAGGCGTGGCTGCTCGAGCCGCCGCCGCCGCACGAGCGGAAGGGCATCCTGCGGGACGAGGCGGCGCTCCTCATCGACCGGCTCCTCAGCCGCGTCGCGCGTGGGCACGGCGCGCTCGAGATCGCCATCGGCCGCGGGCTCGCGGCGCTCGCCGACCGGGACGGTGCGATGCGGTTCGGGTACGCGAGCGTCGGTGACTACGCGCGCGAGCGGCTGGGCATCGCGGCCAGCACGGCGCAGAAGCTCGTGAGGCTCGCGCGGGCGCTCCGCGACCGCCCGCTCCTCGCCGACGCGGTCCGGCGCGGCGAGGTGAGCGCGCGCAAGGCCGAGACGGTCCTCCCCGTTGCCCGCGGTGAGGCGGAGGCGCGCTGGGTCTCGATCGCCCGCACCGAGACGGTGCGCGCGCTCGCGGCGGCGGTGCGGGCCGAAGCAGCCGCCGAGGCGAAGGCGGACGAGGAGCCGCGGGAGCGCGTGTCCCTCCAGCTCACGCCCGCGGGTCGCGCGAAGCTCGACGAGGCGATGGCGCTCGCGGGCAAGGTTCTCGGAGCGACCGCGCCGAGGTGGCAGCGGCTCGAGGCGATCTGCGAGGAGTTCCTCGGCGCCCATCCCGTGGAAGCGCTCTCGGACGGCGGGGACGAGGTCACGGACGAAGGCGTCCTGCGCGGGCCGGCCGCAGAATGGTTCGAGGCGGCGAGGGCGGGGCTCGAGGAGGAGTATGGCCGCTGGGCGTTCCTCGGAGCGGTCGCTCCGGTCGAGGCGGAGGTGAGCGCCGAGCTCGACGGCGGCGCGGACGTGCGCGTCGACGAGGAGCTGAGGCGGCTCGCGGCGATGCGCGATCGCTGGGACGCGCTCGTCGGGCACCTCGGCCTGCTGCTCCGGACGCTGCGACTGTGGCGCGACATGGGTTTCGCCTCGTTCGGCCACTACTGCGAGGAGCGGCTCGGAATGGCTACGCGCACGGTGCAGCAGCGGGTCCAGCTGGAGCGTAGGCTCTACGCGCTCCCCGCGCTCGAGCAGGCGATGCGCGACGGGCGCGTGTCCTACGAGCAGGCGCGGCTCGTGGCGGAGGTCGCGGACGATCTCACCACCGAGGACTGGATCCGCCGGGCGGAGGGTACGACCTGCATCGCGCTGCGCCGGGAGATCGAGGCGGAGCAGGAGGCGCAGATGTGCGCGCGGGCCGAGCTCGACCTGCGCGTGCCTCGGCGGGTCGGGCGCCTCCTCGACGAAGCGTTCCGGGCGGCCCGCGCAGCGGCCGACCGCTGGCTCACGCCCGCGGAGTGCCTCGAGCGGATGGCGGAGCACTTCATCTCGACCTGGAAACCCGCGCTCGCGGAGCGGAGCACGCCGCAGCGGCGGGCCCTCGCGCGCGACGGCGGACTCTGCCAGGTGCCGGGTTGCAGCCGGGCGGCCGTGCACGCGCACCACGTCGTCTATCGCTCGCGCGGCGGCGGTGACGACCCGGCGAACCTCGCATCGCTCTGCGCCGCCCACCACCTGCGGGGAGTACACGGTGGGCTCGTCGAGGTTCGCGGCGTAGCGCCGGACCGGCTCACGTGGCGGCTCGGCGCGCGGGATCCGACGCGGTCCCTGGACTGAGCTCCGTCGAGTGAGCGTCCATCGAGCGGCGGTGGGTGGGTCGGAGCAGCTCGAGGTCGGGACCCACCGCCATGCCGCCGTGCACCCGCTTCGTCCCCTGGCGTCGCAGCCGTGCCGCGCTACGCTGCGGTCATGTCCGATGCATCCCTTCCCCGCACTCTCGTCCGCGCCAGCGAGCGCGGCCCGGCCGAGTCGAGCGGCCACCCGTACAACCCGCGCTCGGAGATCCACGGCTGGATGATCTCCCGCGCCGCCGGCCTCGGCCGGATCGCGGTGAACCTCGCGTGGCTCCCTCCCGGCAAGGAGTCCGCCATCTTCCACGTCCACCACCGCGAGGAGGAATGGGTCTTCGTCCTCGAGGGGCGGGGCGTGATCGAGCTCGACGACGCCGAGCACGAGGTCGGCCCGGGCGACTTCGTGGCCCTCCCGCCGGGCGTGGCGCACCACGTCCGCAACGCCTCCGCCGATGAGCGGCTCCTCCTGCTCGAGGGCGGGGAGATCATCCCGGACGTCGAGGTGGCGGACTTCCCGCGCCTGCGACGCCGGATGGTCCGCCTCGGCAATCGTTTCGCGGTCTACCCCATGGACGCGGAGATCGAGTTCTTCCCGGGAGTGAAGGAGCTGCCGCGCGAGCTGGTCGGCCTCCCGCCGCCGGGAGAGCGGCCGCGCCTGCTCGTCCGCGCCGGCGAGCGCGGCGAGGCGCGCGTCTACCACCACCCGCAGAACCCGCGCTCGGAGGTCGGGCTCACCTGGCTCTCCCGCCCCGCGCTGAAGCGCATCTCCGCAGGCGTCGCCGCCGTGCCCGCCGGCAGGGAGTCCTTCGTGAAGCACGTGCACCGGCACGACGAGGAGTGGATGTACGTCCTCTCCGGGAGCGGCGTCGCGGTGATCGGCGACCGCGAGGAGCCCATCGGCCCCGGCGACTTCCTCGGCTTCCCCGCCGGCGACCCGGCACACAACGTTCGGGCGTCGCCGGACGGCGAGCTCGTCTACCTGCTCGGCGGAGACGCCTGGTCGCGGAGCACGATCGAGATCGTCGACTTCCCGGAGCTCGGCTTGCGGAAGACGTTCGTGGGGACGCGCAGCTCCCTGACCTTCCCGCTGGACGCGGCGGTCGAGAGCAAGGGCACTTAGGACGGGCCACGGCGGACAAGGCGGGGGTCGGGTCGGGGTCGGGAAGTCACCTCCGGTATTCACCGCCAGTCGCTCCATCACCGCCGAGGACTGGAGCCGCCGGGCGCCACGAGGCCAGCGGGTCGCCCCGCTGGCCTCGTGCCCGCTGCCTCGACGACGACGCCGTCTAGCCCTGCGCGGCCTTCAGGGCCGGCTCGTATTCGGGCTCCTGCCCGATCTCCGGCACGAGCTGGCGGTAGATCACCTTGTCGTCCGCGTCGAGCACCACGACCGCGCGGCCGCAGAGGCCCGCGAGTGGGCCGTCCGTGAGGAGGATGCCGTAGTCCTGTCCGAACTTCTTGTCGCGCATGAGCGAGAGCGTGACGACGTTCTGCAGCCCCTCGGTCGTGCAGAACCGCTTCGCCGCGAACGGAAGGTCCGCGGAGACGACGAGCACCACCGTGTTCGGGAGCTGACCCGCCTTCTCGTTGAACTTGCGGGTCGAGGTGGCGCAGACGGCCGTGTCGAGGCTCGGGACGATGTTCAGGATCTTGCGCTTGCCCTTGAAGTCGGCGAGCGAGACGTCCTTCAGATCGCCCCCCGTGAGCTTGAAGTCGGGCGCCTTGGCGCCGACGGCCGGCAGCTCGCCGCTGGTGTGGATCGGGTTCCCCTTGAGCGTCACCTGGGCCATGAATCCTCCGTTCGAGTTCGCGCGGTTTTAACCCACGCCCACCCGGAGCGCCGGGATTGTGGCCGCTCGTCCCCAGCGGGGACACACTCACCGTCGCGCCACCCGGCCGCACCCGGCGAGGCGGCTGGCCGCTCCCCGACTCAGGCCGCATCCATCTCCGGACCGGAGGAGGAGATGGGAGCACCCGAGACACGGGAGGCCAGCACGCGCGGGGCGCGCGGCGGCGTCCGGGTCCGCGACGGGCTGTGCGGCATCTGCCCCGCGGGCTGCTGGGTGCGCGCCCACGTGGAGGGGGACCGGCTCGTCGGGGTGGAGCCGCTCCCGGATCACCCGCTCGGCATGCTCTGCACGATCGGGCGCCACTCGCCCGAGATCGTCCACTCGCCCGACCGGGTGAACCGCCCCCTCCGCCGCACTGGCCCCAAGGGCAGGTACGAGTTCGAGCCCATCTCCTGGGACGCCGCGTACGCGCTCCTGGCAGGCCGGCTCGCCAGCATCAAGCGGGAGCACGGCGCCGAGGCGACCGCGGTCTACACCGGCCGGGGCGCGTTCGAGCTCTCGCTCTGCGACGTGTTCCAGCCGGCCGGCGTGGCCGTCTCGTCCGCCTCGAGCGTCCTCTTCCCGTTCGGCTCGCCCAACACGCTCGGGGTGGGGGCGCTCTGCTACGTCGCGTTCGCGATGATCGCGCCGCACGTCACCATGGGCGCGATGCTGCTCGGGCTCGACGCCGACCTCGACCAGGCCGAGCTCGTCGTGCTGTGGGGAGCGAACCCGGCCACCGACTCGCCGCCGACGGCGCACCACCAGGTCGTGCGCGCCCGCCAGCGCGGCGCCCAGGTCATCGCCATCGACCCGCGCCGGAACGACACCGCGCGGGCCGTCGACGCGGAGTGGATCCCGATCCGCCCCGGCACCGACGGCGCGCTCGCGCTCGCCCTCATCGAGGTGCTCCTCGAGGAGGAGCTCCACGACGAGGAGTTCGCGCGCGACTGGACCGTCGGGTTCGAGGACCTCGCGCGGCTCGCCCAGCACTACCGGCCCGAGCGCGTCGAGGGGATCACCGGTGTGCCCGCCGCCACCATCCGCAGCCTCGCGCGCCGCATCGCGGCCGCCCGCGGCGCGTGCCCCGTCACCTACACCGGCCTCGAGTACTCCGGGAACGGCGTGCAGGCGATCCGCGCGCTCCTCACGCTGTGGGGCCTCGCGGGACAGCTCGACGTCCCGGGCGGCCTCGTCTTCCGCATGCGGGACGGCGCGTTCCCGCAGAACCGCCGCCACCTCCAGCCGAACCCCGCCGTGGGGAAGGCGCTCGGGCGCGAGCGCTTCCCCCTGTACACGCGCTACCGCGGCGAGTCCCACGCGATCGCCCTGCCCCGCTCGGTGCTCGAGGGCGATCCCTACCGGATCCGGGCGCTCGTCGTGCACGGTGCGTCGATCCTCACCGCGTGGCCGGACCCGGAGCTGTGGCGCCGGACCCTCGCCGGCCTCGACTTCCTCGTCTGCGTCGATCGCTTCCTCACCGCGGACGCGGCGTTCGCGGACCTCGTCCTGCCGGCGGCGACGGGGTACGAGATCACCTCGTACATGCGGTACGGCCCGCTCTTCAAGATCCGCGAGCCGCTCGTGCCGCCCGTCGGCGAGGCGCGCAACGACTTCCTCATCATGGCCGGGCTCGCCGACCGGCTCGGCTACGGGCACCTCTACCCGCAGACGGAGGAGGCGCTCCTGCGCCACGCGCTCGAGGGGACGGGCTTCACGCTCGAGGCGGTGCGGGCCGCGGGGGGAGAGGCGCGGGTGCCCGCCCCGTTCCTCCAGTATCGCAAGTGGGAGAAGGGCCTCCTCCGGCCCGACGGCGAGCCCGGGTTCGACACGCCCTCCGGCAGGTTCGAGATCGCCTCGTCGATCCTGGCCGAGCACGGCTACGAGCCGCTGCCGGTCTACGTCGAGCCGCCGGAGAGCCCGGCGAGCCGGCCCGATCTCGCGGGCAGCCACCCGCTCGTCTTCAACTCCGGCGCGCGCGGCTTCCACGACTTCCGCAGCCAGCACCACGGCGTGCCCGGCCTCGCGACGCGCGCGCCCGAGCCGCTCGCGACGCTCAGCGCGGAGGACGCCGCCGCGCGCGGGATCGCGAGCGGGGATCCGGTCTGGGTCGAGACGCCGCGCGGGCGCGCCCCCTTCCGCGCGCACGTGACCGCGGACCTCGTCCCGGGCGCCATCGACGCGAGCATGGGGGGCGGCGGGCCGCTGGGGAGCGAGTCCTGGCGCGCCTGCAACGTGAACGCCCTCACGGACCTCGCCCAGTGCGATCCGATCTCGGGCTTCCCCGTCTACAAGGCGCTCCTCTGCGAGGTGCGCCGCGCCGACGGGGCGGCGGCCGCGGAGCCGGCGGAGGGGGCGCCCGAGCGCGACGCGCCGAGGGGACCGCGGATCGAGGCGGCCCCGCTCCGCCCCATCTACCTCGACCACGCGGCGACCACCCCCGTCGCGCCGGCGGTCGCCGAGGCGATGGCGCCGTTCCTCGCGGGCGCGTTCGGGAACCCCTCGAGCGTCCACCCCCGCGGCGCCGAGGCGCGCGCCGCCGTCGAGGACGCGCGCCGCAAGGTGGCCCGCGCGCTCGAGTGCACGGCGCGGCGCGTGGTGTTCACGGGATCGGGCTCCGAGTCGGACAACCTCGCGGTGAAGGGCGCCGCGTGGGCGTGCCGCGCGCGCGGCCGCCACGTCGTCACCTCCGCCATCGAGCACCCCGCCGTGCTGGAGGCCTGCCGCGCCCTCGTGCCTCATGGGTTCGAGCTCACCGTGGTGCCGGTCGAGCGCGACGGGCACGTCTCGCCGGAGCGGGTCCTCGGCGCCCTCCGCGACGACACCGTGCTCGTCTCGCTCATGCTCGTGAACAACGAGGTGGGCACGATCCAGCCGGTCGCGGCGCTCGCGCCGGCGGTGCGGGCGCGCGGCGCGCTCCTCCACGCGGACGCGGTCCAGGCGCTCGGCAAGGTCGCCCTCGACGTGGAGGCGCTGGGGGTGGACCTCCTCACGGTCTCGGCGCACAAGATCCACGGCCCGAAGGGCGTCGGCGCGCTCTACGTCCGCGCCGGCGTCTCGCTCGAGCCGCTCGTGCACGGCGGCGGGCAGGAGCACGGGCTGCGGGCGGGCACCGAGAACGTCGCGGGCGTCGTCGGGTTCGGGCGCGCCTGCGAGCTCGCGATGCAGCGGCTCGGCGGCGGCGAGATGGACCGGCTCGCGGCGCTCCGCGACCGCCTCGAGGCGGGCCTCCTGAGGCTCCTGCCGGAGGCGCGGCGGAACGGGGACGGCGCGCGGATCGCGACCACCCTCGACGTGACGCTGCCGGGGATCCGGGGCGAGTCGCTCGTGCTCGCGCTGGGCCGCCGCGCCGTGCACCTCTCCTCCGGCTCGGCCTGCCACTCCGGCGATCCAGAGCCGTCGCGCACCCTCCTCGCCATGGGCCTCACGCCCGAGGAGGCGCACTGCTCGGTGCGCTTCTCGCTCGGGGCGGGGCAGACCGAGGCGGACGTGGACGAGGCGCTGGCGCGGATCGCCGAGACGCTCGCCGCCTCGCGCGCGGCGGTGCGGTTCCTCGCGTGCCGGTGAGGCCCGCGCCGCGCAGGCGCTTCAGGCCGGTGGGAGGGCGCGCAGGAGCGGCGACGGCGTGCCCGGCGCGGCGATCCAGAGCTGGTGCGCCGCGCGCGTGACGGCGACGTGCAGCCGGCGGCGCGCCTCGTCCGCGTCGGGGTAGGCGCGGACCGAGGCGTCGGGCACGACCACGTAGTCGAACTCGAGCCCCTTCACGCTCGCCACGTCGGTGACGTCCACGCCCGGCCGGAACGAGAACCGGCCGTCGATCGCCAGGCGGGCCTCGGGCATGTCGGAGAGGAGGCGGTGGAACGCGCGCGCGACCTCGGCCGAGTGCGCGACGACCGCCACGGACGCGTCCGGCTCGCGCTCGACGAGATCGCGGATCGCCCCCACCAGGAACAGCTGCGCGTGGGCCTCCGTCGGGAAGTCGAACCGCGACACGGGCGCGCCGTCGCGGCCCGCGCGCGGCGGAGAGGGCGGCGCGAGCGGGCCGAGGATGGCGTGGGCGGCCTCCGCGATGGGGCGCGGGCAGCGGTAGGTGGTCTCGAGCTTGACCGTCGCGGCGCGCTCCGCGCCGATCGCCGCGAGCGCCTGCGGCCAGCCGGCGTAGGAGGAGAACGTCTGCTGCGCGTCGTCGCCGGCGAGGGTCACGCTGCGGCCGTCGAGGTGGCGGCCGAGCACGGAGAGCTCGAACAGCGAGACGTCCTCCGCCTCGTCCACCACGAGGTGCGCGAGCGACCTGCCGCCCCCGGCGCCGGCGAGGGTGGCGAGGAACAGGAGGATGGGGAGATCCTCCGGGTCGAGCGTCCCGGCGATCGCCTCGGGCGTGTCCTCGGAGAGGCCCAGGCCGTCGAGCGTCTCGCGCCGGTCGGGATCGACGCCCGCGACGAGCTCGTCGGTCGGCGGCGCGAGCTGCAGCCGCGTGTGCCGGACCGTCTCCTCGATGGCCGTGGTGGGGAGATCCCCCTGCGCCGCCCGGATTACGCCGGCGAGGAACGCCGGGTCCACGCACAGATCGCCGAGCTCCTGGCGCAGCTTCGCGAGCGAGGGCCGCGCGCCGGCGAGCCGCGGGCGGCGGCGGAGCGTCTCGTACAGCGCGGGGTGGCGCTTGAGCCGCGAGACGAGCGACGGCGTGTCGGCGCACAGGCGCGGCGGCGGGGCGCGGAAGACGCTCTGGAACGCGCCGCGCGACCAGGAGTCCAGCGTCCGGACCGCCGCCCGATCGAGGCCGAGCGGCTCGAGGAGCCGCGCCGCGAGCTGCGCGAGGCCGAGCTCCGGCACCACCACCTGCATCCGCGAGGGCGGGAAGCGCCGCGGGTCCTCGAAGGCGATGCGCGCGAGCCGGTGCAGGGCGACGGTGGTCTTGCCGCTCCCGGCGCTGCCGATGACGAGCAGCGGCCGGTCCGGGGGCGCGGAGACCGCCTCGAACTGATCGGGGTCGAGCAGGGCGGTGATGTCCGGGGCGGAGACCCTCCCGCGCGCGCCCGCGCCGGTCCCGAGGGCTCCGGCGCGCGCCGCCTTGCCCGCGCCGCCCCCGAGCGCGGCGCCCTGCACGGCGAGCCGCCGCCACACGCCGTCGGCGCCGCGCGCGACGGTCAGCTCTCCCGCGGAGACGCGGGTGAGCACGCCGCGCTCCACCACCACCACGCGGCGCGCCTCCACCACCCCCGCCGCGACGCGGCCGGGGAACGCCTCCTCGAACTCCTCGCCTTCGCGGTAGCGGTAGAAGATCGCGGCGACCGGCGCGTAGCGCCAGTCCACCACGCGCACCCCCGCCCCGCGATCCACGAACGTGTGCCGGCCGAGGCAGTAGTCCCTGACCTCGCCCCCCTCGCGCACCCGCAGGTGCGCGAAGTACGGCGCGCTCGGATCGGGGAACCCGTCCGGCCGCTGGCGCTCGAGCACGGCGCGAACGAGTCCCATCTCCTGGAACACGGTCGGCAGGTCCTTGGAGGTGGACTCGAGCGCCTCGTCGCGGAGCTCCCGGAGGCGTCCGGCGAGGTCGCTCTCCGCCCGGACGGACGCGCGCGCGCCGAGCGCCCCGTGCACCGCCGCGAGGAGGGATTCCTCCTCGGCCACGATGTCCTGTGCGCGGGCGTCGAGGGCGTCGGACGCCGGGGGGATCGCCTGTGGAGTCCGGATCGGCAAGGGGCGGTCCTTCTAACGCGGCGCCAGGGCGATCGCACGCTGGTTCGGCGGCGGCGCATCCTACCCTCGACCCTGACGCCGGCGCGCGCAAGGCGCGGTGCGACGAGGTCGCGGGCGCGCGCTGGCGTCGCGCCCCGAGCGTGTCCACCGTCTCCACTCGGGGGAATACCCGATGCCCAAGCTACCCGTGCTCTCCGAGTGGCCCGTCGCTCGCCAGCTCGTCTCCGGGGACACCTCTGGCCTCGGCGCGAGCGCCATGAGCGAGCGGACGCGCGAGCTCGTGCCTCGCACCGCCTCGGCGGATCGCGTGGTCCGCTCCATCTGCCCTTACTGCGCGGTCGGCTGCGGCCAGCTCGTCTACGTGAAGGACGAGCGGATCGTCGACATCGAGGGCGATCCCGACTCGCCCATGTCCCAGGGCTGCCTGTGCCCCAAGGGCGCCGCGACCTTCCAGCTCGTCACCGGCTCGCACCGCGAGCAGCACGTCCTCTACCGCCGCCCCGGCGGCAGGGAGTGGGAGCGCATCCCGCTCGCGCGGGCGATGGACATGGTGGCCGAGCGAGTGAAGCGCTCGCGCGACGAGACGTTCGAGGAGCGCATCGAGGATCCCGGCGCGAAGCACCACGGCGCGCGGGTGCGGCGCACGCTGGGCGTCGCGCACCTCGGCGGCGCGACCCTCGACAACGAGGAGAACTACCTCCTCAAGAAGCTCTACACCGCGCTCGGCGTCGTGCAGGTGGAGAACCAGGCCCGGATCTGACACAGCTCCACGGTCCCCGGTCTGGGGATCTCCTTCGGACGCGGCGGCGCGACGACCTTCCCCGGCGACCTGCAGAACGCCGACTGGGTGGTCGTGCAGGGCTCGAACATGGCGGAGTGCCACCCCGTCGCCTTCCGCTGGGTGATGGAGGCGAAGAACCGCGGCGCGACGATCATCCACGTGGACCCGCGCTTCACGCGCACGAGCGCGGTCGCCGACCTGCACGTCCCCATCCGCCCGGGCTCGGACATCGCCTTCCTCGGGGGCCTGGTGCGCCACGTCATCGAGAACGAGCGCTGGTTCAAGGAGTACGTCCTCCACTACACGAACGCCTCGACGCTCGTGGACGAGCGCTTCCGGGACACCGAGGACCTGGAGGGGCTCTTCAGCGGGTTCGACTCGAAGTCGAACTCGTACGACCCGGAGACCTGGTCGTACGACGGCGTCGACGGGGTGGTGCCCGCCGCCGGCCACAAGGAGGTCTACGCCGAGAAGGGCGCGGGGAAGGAGTCGCTGCACGGCGCGAACATCCTCGAGCGGAAGACCGACCCGACGCTGCAGGACCCGCGCTGCGTGTTCCAGATCCTGAAGCGTCACTTCTCCCGCTACACGCCCGAGGTCGTCGCCGAGACGTGCGGCATCCCCGAGCCGCTCTTCCTCGAGGTGGCGGAGACGCTGTGCCGGAACTCGGGGCGCGAGCGCACCGGCGCGTTCTGCTACGCGGTCGGCTGGACGCAGCACTCCGTGGGCGTCCAGTACATCCGCACCGCGTCGATCCTCCAGCTCCTCCTCGGCAACATCGGGCGCCCCGGCGGCGGCATCATGGCGCTCCGCGGGCACGCCTCCATCCAGGGATCGACCGACATCCCGACGCTGTTCGACCTGCTCCCCGGCTACCTGCCGATGCCCCACTCGCTCCTGCCCGACCGCGGGCTCGAGCAGTACGTGAAGAACAACCGCTCGCCCTCGGGCTGGTGGAGCGAGATGCCGAAGTACGTCGTCTCGCTCCTCAAGGCGTGGTTCGGCGACGCGGCCACGCGGGAGAACGACTGGGGGTTCGATCTCCTGCCCCGCCTCTCCGGCAACCACTCGCACATGACGACCGTCTCCGAGATGGCGGACGGCAAGGTGAAGGGGTACCTCGTCGTGGGCGAGAACCCGACGGTCGGCTCCATGCATGGGAGCCTGCACCGCAAGGGCCTGCGCAAGCTGGACTGGCTCGTCGTGCGCGACTTCGCCCTCACCGAGACCGCCGAGTTCTGGCGGACGGCGCCGGAGATCGCGCGCGGGGAGGTCCGGACCGAGGACATCCAGACGGAGGTGTTCTTCTTCCCCGCCGCCGCGCACACCGAGAAGGACGGCTCGTTCACCAACACGCAGCGCTGCCTGCAGTGGCACCACCGGGCCATCGAGCCGCCCGGCGATTGCCGCAGCGATCTCTGGTTCGTGTACCACCTCGGCAAGCGCCTTAAGCGCCTCTACGCGGACGCGCCGGGGCCGAACGCCGAGGCCATCCGGGCGCTCACCTGGGACTACCCGACGAAGGGGAAGGACGAGGATCCCGACGCCGAGGCCGTCCTGCGCGAGGTGAACGGCTTCACGATCAGGGACGGGAGGCCGGTGGCGGGCTTCAAGGAGCTCACCGACGACGGCGCGACCGCGTGCGGCTGCTGGATCTACTCCGGGTGCTACAAGGACGGCGTGAACCAGCCCGCCCGGCGGCGGCCCCAGTCCGAGCAGCACTGGGTCGCGCCGGAGTGGGGCTGGTCCTGGCCCGCGAACCGCCGCATCCTCTACAACCGCGCCTCGGCCGATCCCGAGGGGCGCCCCTGGTCCGAGCGGAAGCGCTACGTCTGGTGGGACGCCGAGAAGGGCGCGTGGTCCGGCTACGACGTCCCGGACTTCATCCCCGACCGGCCGCCCTCGTACCGGCCGCCGCCGGGGGCCGAGGGGCTCGCCACGCTCTCGGGCGACGATCCCTTCATCATGCAGGCCGACGGCAAGGGCTGGCTCTTCGCGCCCTCCGGCCTGCTCGACGGCCCGCTCCCGACCCACTACGAGCCGGAGGAGTCGGTCCTCGAGAACCCGCTCTACCCGCAGCAGTGCAACCCGGCGCGGATGGAGTGGCACCGGGCCGACAACCCCTACCACCGCGCGTTCGGCGACCCGCGCTTCCCGTACGTCGTCACGACCTACCGCCTCACCGAGCACCACACCGCCGGCGGGATGAGCCGCTGGCTCTCGTGGCTCTCCGAGCTGCAGCCCGAGATGTTCTGCGAGATCTCGCGGGAGCTCGCGGCGGAGAAGGGGCTCGCGAACGGGCGCTGGGCCACGATCACGACGGCGCGGGGGGAGATCGAGTGCCGCGTGCTCGTGACGGAGCGCATGAAGCCGCTCCGGGTGAAGGGGCGGACGCTCCACACGATCGGCCTCCCCTACCACTGGAGCTACGTCGGGCGCGTGCGCGGCGACCCGGCGAACGAGCTCATCCCGTTCGTGGCCGACCCGAACGTCTCCATCCAGGAGTCCAAGGCGCTCACCGCGAACATCCGCGCGGGCCGCCACTCCCTCGGGCGCCGCTCCGCAACTGACGGGCTCGAGCTCCGGCAACCGGAGCCCCCGCGCGCCCCGCCGCCCCGCGATCTGCCGGGGATCCGGACCGCGCACCGCCACCCTCCGACCGAGCCGAGGAAGTAGCCATGCAGCGGATGGGCTTCTTCACCGACACCACGCTCTGCATCGGGTGCAAGGCCTGCGAGGTCGCGTGCAAGCAGTGGAACCAGCTCCCCGACGACGGCTTCCACTTCACCGGCATGAGCTACGACAACACCGGCATGCTCGGCGCCTCCACCTGGCGCCACGTCGCGTTCGTGGAGCGCGCGGCGGAGCTGCCGGGCCAGGGGAGCCCGCGCGACGGCGTCGAGGGCGGCGCGCGCGCGTTCGGCGAGCTGTTCCCGGCGGGCCAGCCGGGGCCGACGAGCCTGCTCGGGCACGACATCCAGCCGACGCACCTCGAGACGCCGGTCGCGCTCGGGCCCACCGAGCGCGCGCTCGGGAAGTTCTCCTGGCTGATGATCTCCGACGTCTGCAAGCACTGCGAGCGCGCCGGCTGCCTCGAGGCCTGCCCCACCGGCGCGATCGTGCGCACCGAGTTCGGCTCGGTCTACGTCCAGCCGGACGTCTGCAACGGGTGCGGGTACTGCGTCTCCGCCTGCCCGTTCGGCGTCGTCGACCGGCGCGAGGAGGACGGTCGCGCGTGGAAGTGCACGCTCTGCTACGACCGGCTGAAGGGCGGGATGGTCCCGGCGTGCGCGAAGGCCTGCCCGACCGCCTCCATCCAGTTCGGCGAGCTCGAGGACCTGCGCGCGCGGGCCCACCGGCGCGTGGAGCAGCTGCACGCGCGCGGCGTGGCCGAGGCCCACCTCTACGGCGAGGACGCCGCGAGCCAGCCCGGGACCGAGGGGCTGCACGCGTTCTTCCTGCTGTGCGATCGCCCCGAGGTCTACAACCTGCCGCCCGACCCGGTGGTGCCCACCGCGAAGGTGGTGCGGTCGTGGCGGTCGATGGCCGCGGGCGTGCTCTCGCTCGCGGCGCTCGCCATGGGCGCGGTGTTCTCGGCGCGGAGGGCGTGATGGACGCGATGGATCCGCTGAGGCAGGCCTCGACGCCAAGGGACGGACGCAACGTGGATCCGCAGGTGGGGCGCCTCACCGGCGAGGCCTCCGGGCAGCGCGCCTCGCCGCAGCGCGCGGCGGCCGCGCTCGCGCGCGCGGACCGCGCGGCGGAGCGGACCGCCTCCCTCCCGGAGGAGGAGGTGGAGGGGCCGAGCTACCACGGGCTGCCCGTGCTGAAGGAGCCGGTGTGGAGGTGGATGATCCCCGCGTACTTCTACACGGGCGGCCTCGCGGGGGCGTGCGGGGTGCTCGGCGCGGCGGCGCAGCTCGCCGGCGGGCGCGGCACCTTTCCCCTCGTGCGGCGCTGCCGGACGCTCGCGGTGGGCGGGGCGGTCGCGAGCGCGGGGCTCCTCATCGCCGACCTGGGCCGGCCGGCGCGGTTCATCGCCATGATGCGCGTGTTCCGTCCGACCTCGCCGATGAACATGGGCACCTGGGTGCTCGCCTCGTTCGGCGCGCTCAGCGGCGCGGCGGCGCTGCCGGCGTTCCTCCCGTCGTCCCGCGCGCTCCGGCGCGCCGGCGACGCCGCGGGGCTCGCGGCCGGGGCGCTGGGCCTGCCGCTCGTCGGCTACACCGGCGTCCTGCTCGCGAACACCGCGGTGCCGGTGTGGCAGGAGACGCGCAACACGCTGCCGATGCTGTTCGCCTTCTCCGGCGCGGTGAGCGCCGGCGCGGCGCTGGACCTCTGGCCGCCCGCGGGGCCGGGGGCGGAGATGGCGCGGCGGTTCGGGCTCGTCGCGAAGGGCGCCGAGATCGCGCTCTCGCGGGCGCTGCACAGGGAGGCCGGCTTCGAGCGGGTGGAGCGGCCGCTCCGGCGCGGCGCGGCAGGCGCCCTCCTTCGCGGCGCGCGCATCCTGCTCGGCGCCTCGGCGGTCGTGGACCTCGTGCGCCGCCGCTCGCCCGCGCTGCGGATCGCCTCGGGCGCCCTCGGCACGCTGGGGACGCTCGCGCTCCGCTTCGGGGTGCTGGCCGCGGGACGTGCCTCCGCCCGGGATCCCCACGCGACGTTCGAGCTGCAGCGCGCCGGGCGCGGCGCCGCGGAGCTGACTAGGAAGGGGGAGGCGCCCGGACGGATGCCCGCACCGAGCGGGATCGACGCGACGGGTGAGGAATCGGTGGAACATGGAGCGATTCCCTGAGCCCGTCGTCCCGGCCACCGCCGCGCGCCCGGCCCCTGCGGAGCGCGTGAACGCCGCCGCCTGCCGTCCGCGGGGCTCGCTCGTCGACGCGCAGGGCCGGACCATCCGCTACCTGCGCGTGGCGCTCACCGACCGCTGCAACTTCCGCTGCACCTACTGCTCGCCGGCGGCGTACGAGCCGCCGGACGCCCTCCTCTCCCGCGCGGAGCTCGCCCGGCTGTTCCGGCTCTTCGCCGCGCTCGGCGTGCGCCGCATCCGGCTCACCGGCGGCGAGCCGACGCTGCGCAGGGACGTCGTCGAGATCGTCGCGGACGCCGCCGCGACGCCGGGGATCGAGGACGTCGCGATCACCACGAACGGCCACCGGCTCGCAGAGCTCGTCGAGCCGCTCCACGCGGCGGGGCTCGGCGCGCTCAACGTGTCCCTCGACACGCTCGCGCCGGAGCGGCTCCGCGGCGTCTCGGGCCAGGCGGCGCGGCTGGACCGCATCCTCGCCGGCATCGACGCGGCGGCGGGCCGGTTCCGCTCGCTGAAGCTCAACACCGTGGTGATGCCGGGCGTGAACGAGGACGAGCTCGGGTCGCTCGTGCGCTACGCCTGGGACCGCGGCGCCCTCCCCCGGTTCATCGAGCAGATGCCGTTCGGCGGGGGCGCGCCCGTGCCGCTCGCGGAGGTTCGCCGGCGGCTCGAGGAGGCGGGCTTCTCGCTCGCCCCCGACCTCTTCCGCGGCTGGGGTCCGGCCCGCCACATGCGCGCCCGCGACCGCGACGGGCGCGAGGGGCTCGTCGGCTTCATCGGCGCGATGACCGAGAACTTCTGCGAGGACTGCAACCGGGCGAGGATCGCGGCCTACGGCGGGTTCCAGGCCTGCCTGGGGGGCGAGGATCGGGTACAGCTCAAGGATCGGATGCGGGCGGGCGACGGGGACGAGGCGCTCGCCGACGCCGTGGCGGGCGCGCTGGGGAGGAAGGCGCCGCGTCATCACATGGAGGAGGCAGGCGCCGGGCTCGTGCTGCTGGCAATGCGCGGCATCGGGGGCTAGGCGCTCCGCCGGAGGGAGACGTCATGACGTCGAATCGGTGGCTCATCGCCGCAGCGGGCACGGTCGCGATGGCGTGCCTCGGCACGGTTTACTCCTGGAGCCTGTTCACCCAGCCGCTCATCGCGGCCTTCCGCTGGTCCAACACGACCACCACCTGGACGTTCGCGCTCGCCATCCTGTTCCTCGGGATCGGGGCGGTGATCGGCGGGCGCTGGCAGGACGCGAAGGGACCGCGCCCGGTGGCGGTGACCGGCCTCGTCCTGTGGGGGCTCGGCAACGTGCTCGCAGGGCTCGGCACGACCGCGCTCGGCGCGCCCTGGATCTACTTCACCTACGGCGTCATCGGCGGGCTCGGCCTCGGCCTCGGCTACGTGACGCCGGTCGCCGCGGTGACGAAGTGGTTCCCGGACCGCCGCGGGCTCGGCAGCGGCATGGTGGTGATGGGCTTCGGCCTGGGCGCGTTCTTCTACAACAACGTCCTCAAGGCGATCCCGGCGTTCGCCGGCGCGTCGCGCGAGGCGGGGCGCGTGCTCGCCGCCCGGGCCGCAGGGGAGAGCGACGCGGTGCTCTCCGCCGGGGCGACCGGCACGCTCATGCGGACGTTCATCGTGTCGGGCGTCGTCTTCGCGATCCTCGGCGGGCTCTGCGCGCTCGTGATCCGGAACCCGCCGCCCGCCGCGGTCCCCGCGGCCGCGGCCTCGCCCGCCGTGGCCTCCCGCGCCACGCGCGACTACCCGCCCTCGGAGGCGCTCCGGACCCCGCAGTTCTGGGCGCTCTGGATGATGCTCTTCCTGAACGTCACCGCCGGCATCCTCTTCATCTCGAACGCGGTGCCGATCATGCGCGAGCTCACGGGGACCTCGCCCGAGACGGCGCTCGCGGTCTACGGCTTCATCGCGCTCTTCAACGGGCTCGGCCGGTTCTTCTGGGGCGCCGTCTCCGACCGCATCGGGCGGAACGCCGCCTACCTCCTCATCTACGGCTCGCAGGTCGTCATCTTCTTCGTGGTGGGCGGCATCCACGCCCTGCCGGTGGTGGCGATCCTGTTCGCGGTGGTGCTGCTCGACTACGGCGGCGGGTTCGGGACGATGCCGTCGTTCACGGCCGACTACTTCGGCACGAAGTACATGGGCGTGAACTACGGGTGGATCCTGCTGGCGTGGGGCGTCGGGGGCGTCGTCGGCCCGATCTTCGTCGCGCTCGTGAAGGACGCGACCGGATCGTTCTCCGGCGCGCTGCCCGTCATCGCGGTGGTGCTGTTCGTCGCGGCGATCCTGCCCATCGTGACCCGGCGCCCCGGCGCGGAGCGCGAGGGCGCGGGCCGCTGGGCGCACCTGTTCCCGAACCGGCGCGTCCACGCCTGAGCGCCGCTCGCGCCTCGCTCGACCGCCGCTGCCCCCGGCGCGGGGGGAGGAGGAGCCTCGACCTGGCGGGCGCCGCCCGCCCGCTGCCCCCGCCGTCCGGCCCGGCTCGCACGGCACCGTCGCGGTCACCACCTTTACGCGACGGAGGGAGACGAATGGCATCTTCTTGGACTCGAAGTGCGTATCTCGCCGCTGGCGCGGCGGCCCTGCTCGCCGCGGCTTGCCAGCGGGGCGACGACCGGAGGAAGGCGAGCAGCCGCGGCGACACCGGCGGCGCGGTCGCCTCGCAGGAGCAGGCCGAGAAGGCGACCGAGTCGTCCGCGAAGACGCAGAAGAAGGCGGCCGACGAGCAGAAGCAGGTGGCCGACGCGCAGAAGGACGTGAGGGAGAAGGAGCAGGAGCTCCAGAAGGCGCGGGCGAAGGAGCAGAAGGAGCTCGGTGAGGCGCAGGGCGCGCAGCAGCAGGCCCGGCAGTCGAACCAGCAGGCCGCGCAGGCGACCGCGAACGCCCAGCAGCAGGCGGCGCAGGAGCACGAGCAGCTCGCGAAGAGCGAGCAGGAGCGCGCGCAGCAGTCGGCCCAGCAGCCCACCGGCGCCCAGCCGCAGCCTCCGCCGGCGAGCCCCGCGGGCGGGGCGGCCGCCGAGCGCACCGCGAGCGGCACCGTCGTGAGCGCGAGCGCGCAGGAGGTCGTCGTGCGCCAGGGCGGCGCCGAGCCGGACATCAAGCTCCGCGTCGGCCCGGATACACCGGTCCTCATCGACGGCCAGCAGCGCACCGTGAGCGACCTGAAGGAAGGGACGCAGGTCCGGGCCGCGTTCACCGAGCAGGGCGGCGCGCCGCAGGCGCTCCGGATCGAGGTGCAGGGAGGCGCGGGCGGACAGCAGGGCAGCTCGCAGCAGGGCGTCCCCCAGCAGTAGCGCTGAGCCGGTGCGGGGACGACGGCGGGGGCCGCGCCTTTCGTGCGCGGCCCCCGCTGCGTTTTTGGGGGCACGCTCGAGACCCGACCTTCGACGACCGCGACCCCGACCGCGACGATCCCGCCCGCTGAAACCTCCTTCCGCCCCCCGCATCCAATCCCTCGACTGCCACCCGCTGCCGCGCCCCGCGGCTCGGGCGGCTTTGGGCGCTGAGCCGCGCCTGGAGGAGAGATCCATGAGACGTGCCCTCGCCGCAGCCGTCCCGCTCGCAGCCCTCGCCCTGTACCTCTCCTTCCCGAAGGCAGCCGGACCGCAGCCCGCCCGCAGCAGCCATCACCCCGCGCGCCCCGCGGCGGAGGACCCGATCCTCGATCACGCCGACCGGCTGCTCGACGAGGGCCGGCGCGTCTTCCGCGACGAGACGTTCGGCGACGAGGACTTCTGGGGCGGGCAGCTCCGGCTGCACGAGGCCATCGCGGGGCAGGCGAACGGGGGCGTGGGGCCGGGCCTCTCCCCGCGCGCAGCGCTCTCGCTCGGGCTCAAGGTGGACGCCGGCGCCGTGCCGCCGGCGACGGCGGAGGCCGTGCGCAGGGGCGAGGTGAACCTCGACGATCCCGCCGTGACCGTGGCGCTGCTCCGCGCGGACGCGGTCCTCGGCGTGAAGGGCCAGTTCGACGACGCGGGCACGCTCCGCTCGGTGGGGATCACCTGCGCGCTGTGCCACTCGACCGTCGACGACTCCTTCGCGACGGGCATCGGCCGGCGGCTCGACGGCTGGCCCAACCGCGACCTCGACGTGGGCGCGATCGTCGCGAGCGCGCCCACGCTGGCGCCGTTCGCGGCGCTCCTCGGGACGGACGAGGACACGGTCCGCACGGTGCTGCGGAGCTGGGGGCCGGGCCGCTACGACGCGGAGCTCGCCCTCGACGGCAAGGCGTTCCGCCCGGACGGCAAGACCGGCGCGACGCTCCTGCCCGCCGCGTTCGGGCTCGCCGGCGTGAACCTGCACACGTACACGGGCTTCGGCTCGGTGACGTACTGGAACGCGTTCGTCGCGAACACGCAGATGCACGGCAAGGGCACGTTCTTCGACCCGCGCCTCGCCGACGCGACGCGCTTCCCGATCGCCGCGAAGGCGGGCTTCGCGGACGTGCGCTCGACGGACGACCGCATCACGCCGAGGCTCGCGGCGCTGCACTTCTACCAGCTCGCGATCCCGGCCCCGAAGCCGCCGGAGGGCTCGTTCGACGCCGACGCCGCCGCGCGGGGGAAGGCGGTCTTCGAGGGCAAGGGGAAGTGCGCCACCTGCCACGTCCCGCCGCTCTACACCGAGCCCGGCTTCGCGATGCACACCGCGGCGGAGCTCGGGATCGACGACTTCCAGGCGAGCCGCTCGCCGGAGCAGCGCTTCTACCGCACGACGCCTCTCGCCGGCCTCTTCACCCGCGCCAAGGGCGGCTACTACCACGACGGCCGGTTCCCGACGCTCGAGTCGGTCGTGGCGCACTACGCGGACACGCTCGGCCTCGAGCTCACGCCCGACGAGCGCGCCGACCTCGTGCAGTTCCTGCGATCGCTGTGAGGCGCGCCGGATCGCCGCGGCTCGGCCGCGCCGCGCCGAGCGGGGCCATTGCGCGTCGCGGGCCTCCGATGGTTAAAAGGCGCCATGGTAGCCCCTTCTCCCACCCCCGCCCGGCGGCGGCGGCTCCTCCGAGCCGCCGTCGTCGTCGCCGCGATCTTCGTCGCCTACACCGCCCTCGGCTTTCTCGCCGCACCCGCCCTCCTCCGGCGCGTCCTCGTGAAGGAGGGCTCGGCCGCGCTGCACCGCCAGGTCACCGTCGCGAAGGTGGGCGTGAACCCGCTCGCCCTCTCGATCACGATCGAGGGGCTCGCGGTCGCGCATCCGGACGGAACGCCGTTCGCCGGCTGGGAGTCGCTCTACGTGCGGCTCGCGCCGCAGCGGCTCGTGCTCGGTGAGGTGGGCCTCGCGGAGATCCGCCTCGTGAAGCCGTCCTTGAACGTCGGCCTCGATCGCAAGGGCGCGCTGACGTTCCAGGACCTGCTCGAGCCGGAGGCCCCGCCGGCGGCACCCGCCGCGCCCGCGAAGTCCGGAGGTGGACCTCGCGTCTCCATCGGCCGGCTCGCGGTGGAGGAGGCGCGCGTGGTGTTCCGCGACGCGACCCGCAGCCCCGCGTTCGACACCATCCTCGGCCCCGTCACGATCCGGCTCGACTCGTTCCGGACGCGGGGCGGGGGAGACAGCCCCTACGCCTTCACCGGCACGACGGAGTCCGGCGAGACGTTCAGCTGGACGGGCACGGTGCGGACGGAGCCGCTTCGTTCGGCGGGGACGCTGGCGTTCGAGGGGATCCACCTCCCCAAGTACGCGCCGTACATCCAGGACGAGCTCCCGGCGGATCTGCACGACGGGCGCCTCGCCTTCGAGACGCGCTACGAGCTCGAGTGGGGCACCGCCCGGCGCGTCCTCGCGCTCGCCGGCGGCAAGCTGACGGTGGACCGGCTCGCCATGGGGCCGCGCGGGGTGGCCGACGCTGCCGTGAAGCTGTCGCGCATCGAGGTGTCCGGGATCGAGGTGGACGCGCTGGCACAGCGAGCGAAGATCGACGAGGTCTCGCTCCGCGGCGGCAAGGTGCGCGTGCTGCGCGAGGCCGACGGGAGCCTGGAGCTCTCGCGGATGGCCCCGCCCCCGTCTCCGCCGTCCCCGTGGAAGTGGTCGATCGGCGCGCTGGCGGTCTCCGGGCTCGCCCTGGACCTCCAGGACCGCACCCCGTCGCGGGCGGTCGCCCTGCCCCTCACCGACGTGGCGCTCCGGATCGAGCGGCTCCGGCCCGAAGCGGACGCGACCTGGCCCGTCTCGCTGTCGCTCGTCTGGAACGGGCGCGGCCGGCTCGCCGTGAAGGGTCCCGTCCAGCCGTTCGCGAGCAAGGGGAAGCTCGAGGTGGACGCCGCCGAGCTCGACCTCGTGCCACTCCAGCCCTACCTCGAGCCCGACGTCACGGCGCGGCTCACCGGCGGGCGCGCCGGCGCCCGGGCGACCGTGGACTTCGACGCGTCCGGGAAGGCGCCGCGCTGGACCTTCGCCGGCGACGTCCGGCTCGACGGGCTCGCGGTGGCCGAGAGGGGCAACGAGGACCTCCTGCGCTGGCGATCCCTCGAGGTCACCGGGATCGACGCCGCGTCCACGCCGCCGCGCGCCTCCGTGCGGCTCGTCCGCCTCGTGGAGCCGCGGGTGAAGGCTTACGTCTGGGAGGACGGCGCGACGAGCTTCGCGCGCGCCCTCCGCGCGGCGCCAGCGCCCGCGCCGGGGAAGCCGCCTCCCCCTCCCGGCCCGGAGTGGCGGACGGCGATCGGAGCGGTCCAGGTGGTGCGCGGGCGCGCCGCCTTCGTCGATCGCTCCGTGAGCCCGCCCGCGATCGTGAACGTCACCGGCGCCGACGCGGCGGTGGCGAAGCTCTCCTCGGATCCGCGGGTGCGGTCCACCGTGGACGTGAAGCTGCAGGTGGAGGGCGCGTCCCCCGTGCGCATCTCGGGCACGCTCAACCCGCTGCAGAAGGAGGCGTTCACCGAGCTCGTCGTCGCCTCGCAAGGCGTGGACCTGTCGCCCTTCGCCACCTACTCGGGCAAGTTCCTCGGTTACGGCATCCAGAAGGGCAAGCTCGACCTCGACCTCCGCTACAAGATCGAGAACCGGAACCTCGCCTCCACGAACGTCGTCAGGGTGAACCAGTTCACGCTCGGCGACCCCACGAACAGCCCCGACGCGACGAAGATCCCGGTGCGGCTCGCGCTCGCGCTCCTCCAGGATCGCGACGGGGTCATCCTCCTCGACGTCCCGATCGAGGGGAACCTCGACGACCCGAACTTCCACCTCGGCAAGGTGATCTGGCGGACGGTCCTGAACGTGCTCGTGAAGGTCGCGACCTCGCCCTTCAGCGCGCTCGCCGCCCTCGCCGGAGGCGATCACGCCGACCTCTCGCTCGTGGAGTTCGCGCCCGGCGCCGCCGAGGCCTTGCCGAGCGCCCAGGAGCGGTTCGGGCTCCTCGCGAGGTCGCTCGCGCAGCGGCCGGCCCTCGGGCTCGAGCTGGAGGGCTCCGCCGATCCCGACCAGGACGGCCCCGCGCTGCGGCGCGCCGCCCTGGAGCGGTCGCTCCGGCGCGCGAAGGCTGCGTCCATGCGGCCGCCTCCGCCGTCCGCAGACGAGGTGACGCTCTCGCCCGAGGAGCGGGCCCGGCTGGTGCGCGCCGCGTACGACGCCGCCTTCCCCGCCGCGCCGCGGAAGTCCGGCGAGGCTGCGGCCGCGCCGCCCTCGCCGCAGGAGATGGAGGAGCGCCTCGCCGCCGCGGTCGAGGTGCCGGCCGAGGCGTACCGCTCGCTCTCGGCGGAGCGGGCGCAGCGCGCGCGGGAGGCGCTGCTCGCGGCCGGGATCGACCAGGGCCGCCTCTTCCTGACGCAGGGCGGAGAGCGCGCGGAGAAGGAGAAGGGCGCGCGCGTGTACTTCACCGTGAGGTGAGGGACGCCGCCCCGCGGCGCCGCCCGGGAGCTCGCTCCTCCGTTGGCGAGCTCACGCCCGAGGAGCGCGGCGGGCTCGCACGGGGCCGGGGTCGCCGTGACCGGGTTGCAGGCGTACGGCTCGCAATGCCCGCGGCCGACGGCCCGGCAGCAGTAGAGGCTCCGGCGATCCCGCCCGACGAGCCTCATCTCCCAGCCGGCGGCGTTCACCTCGAGCACCCCGAAGCCCCACCGCTGCGACCAGTACAGCGACCGGCCGCCCGCGAAGGGCCCGGCGAACGGCTTGGGGTGCGTCGAGGAGGTCGAGGCGGCGATGAACTCGTCGTGACCGCGCGCCGTGCGGAGGTGCTGCAGGTCGTGGGCGTGACCGGCGAGCCACCCCGAGATGCGGTCCCCCATCGCGTCCTCGAGCTGCCGCACCCTGCGCACGTACTCCGGCTGGCGGACCATGGCGGCGCGGTTCCGCGGGTCGCCCGCGACGTCGGCGTAGTAGTGCCCCACCACGAAGCAGTGACGCTCGCCTCCGCAGCCCGCGGACGCGCGGCGGACGAAGTCGAGCTCGTCCTCCCACCGGAAGCCGCCGTAGTCGCCCGCGAGGAGCAGCGTGTCGATCACGATGAGCCGCGCCGGCCCGCGCTCGACGACGTAGTGCCTCCCGGGCATCCTCCAGTGCGGACCCTGGTGCTGCACCTCGAGGCACGCCTTCACGCGCTGCTCGGTGGCGGGCGGCCCGCGGAGCTCGCGGCGGCACGGCCCGTCCACCCTCACGTCGTGGTTCCCGATCGCGAGGTACACCGGGACGGGCTCGCCGCCGCGCGAGAGCCCCTCGAGGCGGCGCTCGAACGACCGCGCGAAGCGCCCGTCCGCGCCGATGTCCTGCCCGGGGCGCACCGTGTTCCCGTCCGCCTCGAAGGCGCAGCTCGCGGCGTTGCGGACGCGCGGGTCGGGGCCGCAGGCGTAGAGGTTGTCGCCGACGTGGATCGCGAGGTCGAACGGAGCGGCGGCGTTCTCCGCCAGCATCGCGCGCGCGACGGCGCCCTGCTGGGGGGTGATCGCCCCGAAGTCCCCGAAGAAGAGGATGCGGATCGCCGGGGGCTCGAGCGGCGCGGCCGCCGGGAGCACCTTCACCGCGCGCCGCTCGACCCTGTCCTCACGCGAGGAGACGCACGCGACGGAGGCGAGGACCGCGACGACCACGAGGGCGACTCGCGCACGCATGGAGAACAGTGACGTAGCGGAACGGCGTGCCGCGCGCACGCCCGGCGGGCGCCGCGTCCGGGGCGGAGGCGAACGCAGCGGCGCACGCGCGCGTCCGGGCGGCGCGTTATGGTCGCCCGGCCGTCCCTCTCCCTGGAGGCCAGAGTTGCAGGAACCCAGCGATCCGGCCGATCGGGCCCGCATGAGGGCGCCCGCCGCGCCTGGCGCGGCTCGACCGCCGCCTGCCGCGGTCGCCCTGCTCACCGCGGCCGCGCTGGGCTGCTTCGCTGCGAACTCGCTCCTCGCCCGCGCGGCGCTGCGGGGGTCGCTCGCGGACCCGGCGAGCTTCACGGGCCTCCGGATCGTCTCCGGCGCGGCCTTCCTCGTCGCCCTCGCCGCGGCGCGTGGCGGGCGGCGGGGCAGCGGAAGCTGGGCCTCGGCCGCCATCCTGGTCGTCTACGCGGCGCCGTTCTCGTTCGCGTACGTCCGCCTCCCGACCGGCGCGGGGGCGCTGCTCCTGTTCGCGGCCGTGCAGGTGACGATGATCGGCCTCGCCGTCGCCCAGGGGGCTCGCCCCGCGCCCAGGCAGTGGGTCGGGGTCACGATCGCGCTCGGCGGGCTCGCCGCGCTGACGCGACCGGGCGCGCACGGCGTCGAGCCGGCGGGCGCGGCCCTGATGATCGTCGCGGGCGCGGCGTGGGGCGTCTACAGCCTGCGCGGCCGATCGGCCCGCGATCCGCTCGCCACGACGGCCGACAACTTCGCCCGGGCGGCGGCGCTCGCGCTGCCGCTCGTGGGGGCCGCCCTCGGGGCGTGGGGCTCGCGGCTCACCGCGGCCGGCGCGGCGCTCGCCGTCGCCTCCGGCGCGCTCGCGTCCGGCGGCGGTTACACGCTCTGGTACGCGGTCGTGCCGGCGCTCGGCGCGACGCGTGCGGCCGCCCTCCAGCTCGGCGTGCCGGTGCTCGCGGCGGTGGGCGGCGTGGCGCTCCTCGGCGAGCGCCTCACGCCGCGGCTCGTCCTCTCCGCGGCCGCGATCCTGGCGGGGATCGCGCTCACCCTCGTGCCGCGGCGCAGCTGAACCGGGAGACGGGCGACCGCCGCCTCGCGCCCGACGTGCAAGCTCGAGGAGCGGCGGGGCGGGTGCCCCCATCGAGAGATGCACCCGCCGGACACCAGTCTGGCTAAGGACAGCTATACAGGGAGTCGAAGTTGGTGCTGCAGTTCAGCGGGGTACCCGGATAATACTGGTACGCGCACACCTCGACGTTCGTGAAGTCGATGGTCATGGGCGGATTGCACGACGGAGTCATCGTGGCGTCGAGGTTGATGGAGAACTGAAGGTTCCCGCTCGACACGAAGTAGATCCCCTGCGCCTCGACCGCGGTCACGTCCGGTGTGTCGTTCTTGTTGTTTGCCTTCGGAGCGTTGTTCCCGGGATTGATGCACTGCGCGTCCGCCGTCACGACGACCGTGACCTGGCCGTTGTCCGGTAGCCCGAGCCCCACGTCCTTGCCCGCCACCGTCAGCGTGTCTTCGTCGTAGCAGCTCGCGCTGAGATTCTGGAAGTGCGGGCTCCTCGCCCACGCAGCGGGCGCGCCAAGTCCTAGCGCCAGCACGGCCGCGCCCATCGACCACCTCACCCACGTCTTCAGATTCACATCCATACGACCTCCTCACCGCGCGCCGAGAACGTCGCGCGCGAACCTTCCTGCGTAGCCGGGCGCGGGGTCGCTCCGACGCGCGCGGCGCAGGAATGGCGATTGGCAATAGCTGGTGGTCGATGAGACTGTGCGTCGAGGCGCGCGCATTGAGAAGGAGTCTCGGCGTGCGTTCGCCCATTTCTGATGGGTCGGCCCGCATCGTGGAATCTGAGACGTATGCCTTCGACGGGGCAGGCACGCCCAGCGCTCGAGCCGCGTCGACGCCGCGGCCCTGCGGCCGAGCGCGTCGCGTGCGTCCGCGGCACTGCGAGCTCGGCGTGGCAGCGCGCGGGACCTCGGCGCGGGAGCCGCTCGGCTCGGATGACCGGCTCGCGCCGAGTTCATCTTACGGTGAACGCCGTACGATCCGCGCGGGACGGCCCGCGCTCGAGCAGAAGCTCGAAGCCTCCCTCACCGCGGAGGAGCGGCGCACGCGGTCGCCGCCGCGCCGCGGCGGCGCGCCCTCACTGCGCGCGCGAGCGAGCCGCGCGTCGTCGGGCCACGGCCGCACCCGGCGAACGCGCGCCGCGACGGCTACGGAAGCACCGTCTCCCCGTACGACAGGTAGCGGTCGACGCCCTGCGCCGCCTCCCGCCCCTCGCGGATCGCCCAGACCACGAGCGACTGGCCGCGCGACATGTCGCCCGCCGCGAACACGCCGGGGACGCTCGTCATCTTGCTCTCGTCCGTCCAGACGTTGCCGCGGTCGTCGAGCTTCACGCCCAGCTGCTGCAGCATGGGCTTCTCCGGCCCCACGAACCCGAGGGCGAGGAGCACGAGGTCGGCCGGGACGACGCGCTCCGAGCCGGCGACCTCCCGAGGGCCGAACCGGCCGTCCGGTCCCTTCGTCCACTCGACGTCCACGACGTGCAGCTCCTTCACCCTGCCCTGCGCGTCGCCGACGAAGCGCTTCGTCAGCGCCTGGAAGCGGCGCGGGTCGGCACCCCAGAGCTCCTTCGCCTCCTCCTGGCCGTAGTCGAGCTTGAGGACCTTGGGCCACTGCGGCCACGGGTTGTCGGCCGCGCGCTCGAGCGGGGGCTGCGGGAGGATCTCGAGCTGCACGACGCTCCGCGCCCCGTGGCGGATCGACGTGCCGACGCAGTCCGTGCCGGTGTCGCCGCCGCCGATGACGACGACGTCCCGGCCCTTCGCCGAGATGAACCGCCCGTCCGCGTGGCGCGAGTCGAGCAGCGACTTCGTGTTGGCGTGGAGGAACTCCATCGCGAGGTGGATGCCCTCGAGGTTCCGCCCCTCGACCGGGAGATCGCGCGCCTGCGTCGCGCCGCCCGCGAGGACCACCGCGTCGAAGTCCTTGAGGAGCCGCTGCGCGGGGATGTGCTTGCCGATCTCGGTCTCGGTGACGAAGCGGACGCCCTCGTCCGCGATGAGCTGCACCCGCCGCTCCACCACCGCCTTGTCGAGCTTCATGTTCGGGATGCCGTACATGAGGAGCCCGCCGGCGCGGTCGGCGCGCTCGAACACCGTGACGGTGTGCCCCGCCTTGTTGAGCTGCTGGGCGGCCGCGAGGCCCGCCGGGCCGGAGCCGATGACGGCGACGCGCTTCCCGGTGCGCGCGGCCGGCGGCTGCGGCTTCACCCAGCCCTCGGCGAAGGCGCGCTCGACGATCTCGTGCTCGATGAGCTTGATCGTGACGGGCGGCTCGTTGATGCCGAGCGTGCAGCTCCCCTCGCAGGGCGCCGGGCAGACGCGCCCGGTGAACTCGGGGAAGTTGTTCGTCTTGGCGAGCCGGATGTACGCCTCCTGCCACTGCCCGCGGTAGACGAGGTCGTTCCACTCCGGGATGAGGTTGTTCACCGGGCACCCGGCCGCCATCCCGGCGATGAGCGTGCCGGTGTGGCAGAAGGGGATCCCGCAGTCCATGCAGCGCGCGCCCTGTTGCCGGAGGGTCTCCTCCGCGTACGGCGGGTGCGCCTCGCTCCAGTCCCCGATCCGCTCGCGCGGCGGCCGCTCGTGCTTCGGCTCCCGCGGGTACTCCATGAATCCAGTCGGCTTTCCCATCGCTGTCTTCCCTAGTTCCCGCCGACGCGCGCCTCGTCGTGCGCGTTCTCCTCGAAGGCCGCCATCTCCGCTTCCTCGGCCGAGAGCCCCTTCTCGCGCATCCTCGCCTGGGCCTCGACGACGCGCCGGTAGTCGTTCGGCAGCACGCGCACGAGCCGCTTCGCCGTGTCCGTCCACCGCTCGAGCAGGCGCCGCGCGTGCGCGCTGCCGGTCCACTCGGCGTGCTTCTCGACGAGCGCCCGCACCGCGGCGAGCTCCTCCTCGTCCTCGATGCGCGCGAGCCCCACCATCTGCCTGTTGCAGCGGCTCCCGAACTGACCGTCCGCGTCGAGGACGTAGGCGACGCCGCCGGACATCCCGGCCGCGAAGTTCCGGCCCGTCGGCCCGAGCACGACGACGCGGCCGCCGGTCATGTACTCGCAGCCGTGATCGCCGACGCCCTCGACCACCGCCTGCAGGCCGGAGTTGCGCACGCAGAAGCGCTCGCCGGCGAGGCCGCGCACGTACGCCTCGCCGCCCGTCGCGCCGTAGAAGGCGACGTTGCCGATGATGATGTTCTCCTCCGGGACGAACGTCGCCTCGCGCGGCGGGTGGACCACGATCTTGCCGCCCGAGATGCCCTTGCCGACGTAGTCGTTCGCGTCGCCCTCGAGGACGAGCGTCATCCCGCGCGGGATGAACGCGCCGAACGACTGGCCCGCCGACCCCTGGAAGTGGAGCTGGATCGTGTCCTCGGGGAGGCCCGCGGCCCCGTGGCGCCGGGTGACCTCGCTGCCCGTCATCGTGCCGACGACCCGCATGGTGTTGCGGATGGGCAGGGTCGCGCGGACGGGCTTCCTCTCCTCGAGCGCGGGGCGCGCGAGGTCGAGGAGCGTCGTCGCGTCGAGCGTCTGCTCGATGCCGTGATCCTGCGGGATCTGGCAGGTGCGCCCGTAGCTGCGGGGCACCGTGGGCTTGAAGAGGATGCGGCTGAAGTCGAGGTTGCGGGCCTTCCAGTGGTCCACCGCGCGGCGCAGCTCGATCCGCTCGGACCGGCCGACCATCTCGTCGATGGTGCGGTAGCCGAGCTCGGCCATGAGCTCGCGCACCTCCTGCGCCACGAAGCGCATGAAGGTGACCACGTGGTCCGGGTCGCCGGTGAACTTGGCGCGCAGCTTCGGGTCCTGCGTCGCGACGCCCACCGGGCAGGTGTTGAGGTGGCAGGCGCGCATCATGATGCAGCCGAGGACGACGAGCGGCGCGGTCGCGAAGCCGAACTCCTCGGCGCCGAGGAGCGCGCCGACGACCACGTCGCGCCCCGTCTTGAGCTGCCCGTCCACCTCCACCACGATGCGGGAGCGGAGGTCGTTCATCACGAGGACCTGGTGCGTCTCGGCGAGGCCGAGCTCCCAGGGGATGCCCGCGTGCTTGATCGACGTGAGCGGCGAGGCGCCCGTGCCGCCGTCGTGGCCGGAGACGAGCACCACGTCGGCGTGCGCCTTGGCGACGCCCGCGGCGATGGTGCCCACGCCGACCTCGGCCACGAGCTTCACCGAGACGCGCGCGCGGTGGTTCGCGTTCTTGAGGTCGTGGATGAGCTGGGCGAGGTCCTCGATCGAGTAGATGTCGTGGTGCGGCGGCGGCGAGATGAGGCCGACGCCCGGCGTCGCGTGGCGCACCTTGGCGATCCACGGGTAGACCTTCGAGCCGGGCAGCTGGCCGCCCTCGCCCGGCTTCGCGCCCTGGGCCATCTTGATCTGCAGCTCGCGCGCGTTCACGAGGTACTCGCTCGTGACGCCGAACCGGCCCGAGGCGACCTGCTTGATGGCGCTGTTCTTGGAGTCCCCGCCCGGCTCACGCGCGTAGCGGGAAGGATCCTCGCCGCCCTCGCCGGTGTTCGACTTGCCGCCGATGCGGTTCATCGCGACGGCGAGCGCCTCGTGCGCCTCCTTCGAGATCGAGCCGTAGCTCATCGCGCCGGTCTTGAAGCGGCGCATGATCGACTCGACGGGCTCCACCTCGTCGATGGGCACCGGCTTCGGGCCGGGCACGAGGTCCATGAGGCCGCGGAGCGTGTTGAGGTGCCTCGCCTGGTGATCGACGAGCGAGGTGTACTCCTTGAAGAGCGCGTAGCTCTTCGAGCGGCACGCGTACTGGAGCTTGTGCACCGTCTCCGGGTTGAAGAGGTGGTGCTCCCCGTTCGCGCGCCACTTGTACTGGCCGCCCGCGGGGAGGCTCGTGTGGAAGATGGGCCGCTTCGGCGGGAAGCCGCGCTCGTTGCGGAGCCGCGCCTCCTTCGCGACGACGTCGATGCCGACGCCGCCGACGCGGGTGGAGGTCCAGGTGAAGTACTCGTCGATGAAGTCCTGGTTCAGGCCCACCGCCTCGAACACCTGGGCGCCGTGGTAGCTCTGGATGGTGGAGATCCCCATCTTGGAGATCACCTTCACGATCCCCTTGCTCACCGCCTTCACGTACTTCTTCTCGGCCTCCGCGGCCGGGCCGGGGATGAGCCCCAGGTTCACCTGGTCGTGGATGGTCTCGAAGGCGAGGTAGGGGTTCACCGCGGACGCGCCGAAGCCCACGAGCAGCGCGAAGTGGTGCACCTCGCGCGGCTCGCCCGTCTCGAGGACGAGGCCGATGCGCGTGCGGGTGCCCTCGCGGATGAGGTGGTGGTGCACGGCCGAGACGGCGAGGAGCGAGGGGATCGGCGCGTCCTCGGCGTCGTGGCCGCGATCGGAGAGGACGATGAGGTTGTAGCCCTCGGCGATGCACTCCGAGGCCTTGAAGCGCAGGTCCTCGAGCGCCTTGCGCAGCCCCGCGCCGCCGTCCTTGGCGCGGAACAGGATGGGGAGCGTGATGGCGCGGAGGCCCTTCGATCCCGGCCCGCCGTCGAGCGCGCGGATCTTCTCGAGCTCCTCGTTGCGCAGCACGGGGGTCGGCAGGGACAGCTGCCGGCAGGCGTCGGGGCCGGGCTCGAGGAGGTTCCCCTCCGGCCCGACGGCGGTCTCGACCGCCATGATGATCTCCTCGCGGATGGCGTCGACCGGCGGGTTCGTCACCTGCGCGAAGAGCTGCTTGAAGTAGGCGAAGAGCGGCTGCGGCTTCTCCGAGAGCACCGCGAGCGGCGCGTCGTTGCCCATGGAGCCGAGGGGCTCGGTGCCGTCGGTCGCCATCGGCGTGACGATCATCTTCACGTCCTCGGCGGTGTAGCCGAAGACCTCCTGGCGGCGGAGGACCGTCTCGTGATCCGGCTCGATGACGTGCTGCGGCCTCGGCAGCTCGTCGAGGCGCACCGCGAAGCGCTCGATCCACTCGCGGTACGGATGCTGCCTGGCGATCCGCTCCTTCAGCTCGTCGTCCGCGACGATGCGCCCCTCGGAGGTGTCGACGAGGAAGATGCGCCCGGGCTGGAGCCGGCCCTTGCGGAGGACGCGGTCGGGGGGGATGTCGAGGACGCCGACCTCGGACGCCATGACGACGAGGTCGTCCTTCGTCACGTAGTAGCGCGAGGGGCGGAGCCCGTTGCGATCGAGGAGCGCGCCGACGCGGACGCCGTCGGTGAAGGCGATCGACGCCGGCCCGTCCCACGGCTCCATGAGGCAGGAGTGGAACTCGTAGAACGCGCGCTTCGTGGCGCTCATCGACTCGTGCCGGTTCCACGGCTCCGGCATCATCATCATCATCGCGTGCGGGAGCTCGCGGCCCGAGAGCGTGAGCAGCTCGAGCACGTTGTCGAACATGGCCGAGTCGGAGCCCTCGGTGTCGACCACGGTGAGGACCTTCTGCAGGTCCTCGCCGAGGAGCGACGAGCGCATCATCGACTGGCGCGCGTGCATCCAGTTGATGTTGCCGCGCAGCGTGTTGATCTCGCCGTTGTGCGAGATGTAGCGGTACGGGTGGGCGCGCGACCACGACGGGAAGGTGTTCGTCGAGAAGCGCGAGTGGACCATCGCGATCGCGGTGACGAGCGCGGAGCGCGACAGGTCCGGGTAGAACGCGCGGAGCTGCGGCGCGTTCAGCATGCCCTTGTAGACGACGGTCTTGTGGGACAGGGACGGCACGTAGAAGTGCGTGCGTCCGGGGATCGCGGAGCGCGAGACCTTCTTCTCGACCAGCCGTCGGATGACGTAGAGCTTCCGCTCGAAGCTCATCGCGTCGGGGCAGTTCGAGCCGCGGCCGACGAAGATCTGCCGGACGACGGGCTGGCTCGCGCGCGCGGTGGGCCCCAGGGTGGAGTCGTCGGTGGGGACGTCGCGCCAGCCCAGCACCTGCTGGCCCTCCTCGCGCACCACGGCCTCGAAGATCCGCGCGCACTCGGCGCTGCCCGCCGGGTTCGGCGGCAGGAAGACCATGCCCGCGGCGTAGTGGCCCGGCCGCGGCAGGCGGACCCCGAGCGGCTCGCACTCGGCCGCGAGGAACGCGTGGGGGAGCTGGAAGAGGATGCCCGCGCCGTCGCCGGTGTTCTTCTCGGCGCCGACGGCGCCGCGGTGCTCGAGGTTCACGAGCACCTCGAGGGCCTTCGAGAGGATGTCGTGCGAGGGGCGGCCTTTGATGTCGACCACGAAGCCGAAGCCGCAGGCGTCGTGCTCGTGCTGGGGGTCGTAGAGGCCCTGCTTCCCTGGATACCCGGTCTCGATCATTCTCACTTCACCCTTTGCGAAACGCCTTCACGCCGCGGCAACCGCGGCGCCTCCGCTCGATCGGATCTCCGGATCGCGATGCACACCGTGCGCCGCCTCCGCTCCACTCGGGGCGCGGGGAGCGACCGGCGAGCCGTGCGGCTACGGCACGCTGCACGAGCAAGAAAATCGAGTGTCGCCAAGGGGAAGCGTCTCAGTCAATACCGGCCCGCCCCGATCGGCGCACTGCCCGAGATCCGGGCGCGCTGCTGCTCGTTCGACGTGCAGACAGGCGACGGGGCTGCCCGTCGACTGGGCACCCCCGTCGCGCCTGCTCGATCATCGGGCCCGGGCCCGCTGCCAGGGGCGAGCCTGCCCGGCCGCCGGGCAGCGCCGCGCGCTGCCGCCCGCCCGTCCGCCCTACGCCGCTCCGGTGAAGCCGCGAGTCTTCCGGCAGACTACCCGCGGGGCCCGCGGCCCCGGCGCGCCTGCGCGGGCGGCGCCTCCGCGAGGATGCCGCGCTCGCCGTTCGCCGGGTAGCGCGCTGCGACGCGAGGCTCGGCGCCGTCGAGGTTCTCCTGATCGCGCGGGCGAAGGAGCAGCTCGACGGTGGACGTCCCCTCGGGGACGTCCTTGGCGAGGAGGAAGCCCGTCCCGTCGTTGCCCGGGAGCACGGAGCCGAGCGCCTTCGTCTGGCCGCCCTTCGTGCGCGCGGCGACCACGTACTCCTGGCCCTCGGGCGGCGCCGCGAGGCCGTAGAAGTACACGCGCACCGCCTTCTCGGACGGGTGGGCGAAGGCGATCCCGCTCTCCTGCGCCTTCGGGTTCACGCCGTAGAAGAGCGCCGCCGCGGCGCCCGCGGAGCGCTGGAGGCCCTCCTCGGCGCGCGCGTCGGTGAGGAGCTTGTCCCGCTGCTCGACGGTCTTGTGGAGCTCGGCGACCTCCTGCTGCGCCGCCTTCGCCTCGCGCTCCACCGAGCCCGCCTTCGAGACCTGCATGATGCCGTACCCCGCGAGCGCGAAGACGCCGACGATCACGGGGATGATGAAGAGCCAGAGCTTGCCCTCGGAGCCCTTGCTCTCGAGGACGCTGCCAAATTCGATCCGGTCGGAAGCCATTCCCTAAGGTAGGGCCCGGGCTTCGGGGAGGGCGACTCGTCCGGGCGCGACGAGGTCGCTCAGGAGAGCGCTCCTCCGTTCGGCCGCAGGGGCGGGGTGGCGCGGAGCGGCGGTCAGCTGCCGAGCGCGAGGTCGTGCGGCACGCGGCCCGACCGGTACTCCTTCAGCCGGTACTGGATCTTGCGGATCGAGACGCCGAGGATCTCCGCCGCGCGCGCGGTGGAGCCGCCCACCTGCTCGAGCGTGCGGAGGATCGCCTCCCGCTCGATCTCGAACAGCGACGCGCCGGGGATGAGCGCGATGGCGCCGGCCTCGTCGACGCGGCCCCCCTGGAGCACCGGGGAGAGGTCCTCGGCGGCGATCTCCGTGCCCTGCGTCCGCGAGAGCGCGCGCTCCACCACCGAGGCGAGCTCGCGCACGTTGCCCGGCCAGTCGTAGCCGAAGAGCGCGGACAGCGCGCCGGGCGTCAGCCCGGTGATCCGCCTGCCCGCCGCGAAGGAGGAGGTCTCGAGGAAGTGCTGCACGAGCGCGGGGATGTCGCTCTTGCGCGCGCGGAGCGGCGGCAGCGCCAGGGACACGACGTTCAGCCGGTAGTAGAGGTCGTCGCGGAAGCTGCCCGCCCGGATCTCCTCCGCGAGGTCGTGCTGCGTCCCGGCGACGAGCCGGACGTCCACGTGGATCGTCGTGCGCCCGCCGACGCGCTCGAGCTCGCCCTGCTGGAGCACGCGCAGGAGCTTCACCTGGAGCGCGGCGGGGAGCCGGCCGACCTCATCGAGGTAGAGGGTCCCGCCGTCGGCGTCCTCGAGCCGGCCGGGGCGCCGCTCGTCGGCGTCGCCGAACGCGCCGGCCTCGTGGCCGAACAGGTCCGCCTCGAGCAGCGCCTCGGAGCGCGCCGCGCAGTTGACGCGCACGAACGGCCGCTCGCGGCGCGGAGACCACTCGTGGAGCGCCTGCGCGACCTGCGCCTTCCCCGAGCCCACCTCGCCCTGCACGAGGACGGCGGCCTTGGTCGGCGCGACGCGGCGGAGCACCTCGACGAGCGCGGTCAGCTCGGGGGCGGAGCCGACGATCGAGGCGCGCGCACGGGCGCGCTCGCGGAGCGCCGCGCGGTCCCGGCGCAGGCGCCGCCGCTCGAGCGCCTTCTCGATCACGATCACCGTCTGCGTCGGATCGAGCGGTCGGACGAGGTAGCTGTCGGCGCCGGCGCGCATCGCCGCGACCGCGGCGTCGAGCCGGTCGAGCGGCGTGGAGACGACGACCGACGCGTCCGAGCGGGAGGCGCGCAGGCGGCCGACCATCGCGGCGCCGTCGCAGCCGGGCAGCGTCGCGTCGGTCAGGACCGCACCCGGACCGAAGGTGGGGACGAGCGCAAGCGCGCCCTCCGCGGTCGACGCCTCGACGGCGTCGAACCCGCGCTCGAACAGGGCGGCACGGAGCGACGCCCCCTCGAGCGGGTTGGCGTCGATGACGAGAATGCGATCGCGAGGCATGAAACCGGTCGAACGCCGTAGCAAGCTCCGTACCCGGGTTTTGCGGGTTTTTTCGTGCAGGAATTGCGGGGACGCGGGGCGCGCTCCCGGCGCCGCGCGTGGGCTCGCCCGTCTTCAACCTCCCGCCACCGCTCACGAATCCACTCGGCGTCGCCCCTCGGATCCGCCCGCTCGGGCGCCGCGCCGCGGCGCACGCCGGGCGGGGGATCACCCGGGCCCGGGAGGTCACCTGCCTCCGCGTCCGGCATCCGCTACGAAGCACCGATGGACCGGACCTGGGCGAGCGGGCGGATCACGGTGGTGCAAGGCGACATCACGCAGCTCGCGGTGGACGCGATCGTGAACGCGGCCAACGCGTCGCTCCTCGGCGGCGGCGGCGTGGACGGCGCGATCCACCGGGCGGCGGGCCCCGGCCTCCTCGAGGAGTGCCGCGCGCTCGGCGGCGCGCGCACCGGCGAGGCGAAGCTCACCGGCGGCCACCGGCTTCGGGCGCTCCACGTCATCCACGCGGTCGGGCCGGTGTGGACGGGCGGCGGCGCGGGCGAGGACGCGCTCCTCGCCCGGTGCTACCGCGAGTCGATGCGGCTCGCGGCCGAGCACGGGGTGCGCTCGATCGCGTTCCCGGCCATCTCCACCGGCGCGTACGGCTTCCCGCTCGAGCGCGCGACGCGGATCGCGGTGGCAGAGGTCGTGGCCGCGCTCGCCGCGCCGCTGCCGGAGCGGGTGGTGTTCTGCTGCTTCTCCGCGGCCGACCGCGAGGTGTACGAGCGGGTCCTGGCCGCGGCCGGGACCTGACCCGTCATTCACCCTTCGTGACAGCCCCCTGGTCGGAGATCAATGCGTCCGCGAGGTCGGCGGCGGGGCGTAGTCGGGCGCGGGCAGGGCGCCCTCGCTGCCGGGCGGCTTCGAGAGCGGGTAGCGCGTCGCGTAGTCGCTGAGCGTGAGCCCCACGAGGAGGGCCACGAACACGAGCGAGGTGACGAACACGAGCCGGTTCGCGCCCTGCTGGTCGTACAGGTGCATGAAGAACAGCGCCACGAGCGCCCCCTTCGCGATCGCGATGGCGAGGGCGACGAGGACGTGGAGCGGGCCGGGCAGGTGCACCTTGGCGAGGGCCCAGGTGGAGACGGTGAGGACGAGGAGCACGATCCACACCGCCACGTACCGGCTCACGTGCGAGTGGTGCGGGGCGCCGTGGTGCTCGACGGTCGAGGCGTTGCCGTGGGCGGCCATGAGCGGCTCCTAGACGAGGTAGATGAGCGGGAAGACGAAGATCCAGATGAGGTCGACGAGGTGCCAGTACAGCGCCCCGAGCTCCACGGGCACGTGGTACTCGGCGGCGTAGGCGCCCCGGCCGGCCCGCCAGCCGATCACCGCGAGCACGGTCATGCCGATCACGACGTGGATCGCGTGCAGCCCGGTGATGAGGAAGTAGAGGGCGAAGAAGATCGGGCCGCCCGGCCCCTGCACCGCGTCGCTCGCGTAGTAGCGTCCCGGCAGCTCGCCGGCGTGGAAGTGGTGCGTGTACTCGACCGCCTTGAGGCCGAGGAACGCGAGCGCGAGCAGGATCGAGAGGCCGAACAGGAGGCGCGTGCCTCGCCCGTCGCCGCGCGTCGCCCGCTCGAGCCCCATCGCGACGGTGAACGAGCTCGTGACGAGCACGAGCGTGTTCACGAAGCCGATCCAGGTCTCGAGGCCGCGGCTCGCCTCGCGGAAGGCCTCCGGGTACAGGTACCGGTACACCCCGTACCCGGCGAACAGGGCCGTGAACAGCAGCACCTCCGTGGCGAGGAACAGCCACATGCCGAGCCGCGCGGCGTAGGTCTGCTTCTCGAGGCTCTCGAAGTGGTGCGCGAGGTAGGTCGTGTTAGCTGGCATGCTTCGGCTCGGGCGTCGCGGCCGGCGGAGTCTCGACGCCGGGCAGGTCGTACTCGTGCGGGCCGTGCGTGTAGACCGGCGTCGTCTCGTAGTTCTCCGGCGGCGGCGGCGAAGGGGTGTTCCACTCGAAGCCCCGCGAGTTCCACGGGTTCGCGCCGGCCACCGGGCCCCACTTCAGCGCGACGAGCGTGTAGACGAGCACGATGACGAGCCCCATCGCGAGCACGGACGCGCCCGCCGTCGAGGCGACGTTCAGGGGCCAGAACTTCTCCGGGTAGGAGAAGTAGCGCCGCGGCATCCCCTCGTTGCCGAGCAGGAACTGCGGGATGAAGGTGAAGTTGAACCCGAGGATGATCATGACCGCGGCGACGAGGCCCCAGCCCTCGGGCAGGCGCTTCCCCGCGATCTTCGGGAACCAGTAGTGGAGCGCCGCCAGGAACGCCATGAGCGTCGCGCCGACCATGATGAAGTGGAAGTGCGCGACGATGAAGTAGGTGTCGTGCCAGTGGACGTCGAGCGACACCGTGGCGAGCGCGATGCCCGTCATGCCCCCGAACACCAGGAAGAACAGGAAGCCGACGAAGTAGGCGAACGGCGTGGCGAACAGGATCGACCCCTTGTACAGGGTCGCCGTCCAGTTGAAGACCTTGATGGCCGTGAAGATGCCCACGAACATCGAGAGCACCCCGAACACGCCGCCGTTGAAGGCGGACTGCCCGGACACGAACATGTGGTGGCCCCAGGTGAAGAAGCCGACGAACGCGATGCCGAGCGAGGAGTAGGCGACGGCCTTGTAGCCGAAGATGTTCTTGCGCGAGAAGGCGCAGACCACCTCGGAGATCACGGCCATGGCGGGCAGCACCATGATGTAGACGGCGGGGTGCGAGTAGAACCAGAAGAAGTGCTGGAAGAGCACCGGGTCGCCGCCGCGCGCCGGATCGAAGATGCCCCAGCCGAACGCGTGCTCCACGGCCACCAGCAACAGCGACATGCCCAGCACCGGCGTGGCGAGGATCTGGATCACCGAGGTCGCGTAGATCGACCACACGAACAGCGGCAGGCGCGTCCAGGTCAGGCCGGGCGCCCGCATGGTGTGCGTGGTGACGATGAAGTTGAGGCCGGTGAGGATCGACGAGAAGCCCAGGATGAACGCGCCGAGGAGCACCGGCACGACCTTGGTGATCGTGGTGGTGGAGTACGGCGTGTAGAACGTCCAGCCGGTGTCCGCCCCGCCCTGCACCATCCCGAAGAGCGCGATCACCGCGCCGGCGAGGTACACGTAGAAGCTGAGCAGGTTTAGCCTCGGGAACGCCACGTCCTTCGCGCCGATCATGAGCGGCACGAGGAAGTTCCCGAAGCCGCTCGGGATGGCGGGGATCATGAAGAGGAAGATCATGACCACGCCGTGGAGCGTGAACATGCGGTTGTAGGTCTGCGCGCTCATGATCGTCGGGCCGGGCGTGAGCAGCTCGATCCGGATGAGGAGCGCGAAGATCCCGCCGATCGCGAACGCGATCGTCGTGGCGACGAGGAACATCACCCCGATCCGCTTGTGATCCTGGGTGAGCAGCCAGGACCTGAGGCCGGTCTCGGGCGAGTTCAGGTAGTTCCGGGGGTTCCACACCGGGACTTCACTGCGGGCGAGGGATGGATTCATAGACCGGGCCTTCCGACGGACCGGAGCGGACCGCCTGCGTCTTGAGGGTCTTGATGTACTCGACGACCGCCGCGACCTCGGGCGGAGAGAGCTTGCCCTGGTAGGTGGGCATCACGTTCTGGTAGCCGGCGACGATGTCCGCCGCGGGGTCCATCATCGACTTCGTGAGGTAGCCCTCGTCCGCGACGACGCTCTTGCCGTCCTTGAGCTTCTCCTGGCGGAGGTAGAGGTCCACCCAGGTCGGGCCGATGTGCCGCGTGCCGTCCACGCTGTGGCACTTCATGCACCCCTGCTCCGAGGCGATCCGGCGCCCCTCCTCGGCGACGTTGGCGGCCGGTAGCGTCCGCTCCCCCGACGGCCCCGCGTCCTGGGCGACGGCGTTCGCCCCCCGGCGCTGCTCCGCGATCCAGGTGTCGAACTCCTCCTGCGGCATGACGACGAGCTCGCCGAGCATGGCGGAGTGGCCCAGGCCGCAGTACTCGGCGCAGAAGATCTCGTAGCGCCCGGGCTTCTCCGCCTTGAACCACGACTGCGTGTAGCGGCCCGGGAGCGCGTCCATCTTCACCCGCAGCGCGGGGACGTAGAACGAGTGGATCACGTCACGCGAGGTGATGAGGAGCCGCACCGGGCGCCCCACCGGGACGCGCAGCGTGTCGATCGCGTTCGGGCCGCCCGGATAGGCGAACTTCCACATCCACTTCTTGCCCTGGACGTAGACGTCCATCGCGTCCTTGGGCGGGAGCGACAGCTTCGCGTACTGCGGGAAGCCGATCGCGAACCACACGAGGAACAGGCCGAGCGGCAGGCCCACGAAGACGACCTCGTGGATCGTGCGCGGGGCGACGTGCGGGGTGAGATCGGTGTCCGCGCGGCGGCGGTACCGGACGAAGAAGAAGATCGCGGTCGCGAACACGCCCGCGGCGGCGATCATCGTGGTGATGATGATGAAGTAGTGGAGCCCGTCGACCTGGCGCGCGTAGTCCGACGCCTGCTCGGGGAGGAACAGCATCCTGCGGAGGAGCTCGTTCATGCCGTGCGCCTCGCCTTGCCCCGGCGCTCGCGCCAGACGAGGCCGCCGATGAGGCCCGACAGCGCGAGGAGCACCGCGAGGCCCCCCGCGCGCACGAAGCCCCACGCGTACGGCTCGTACTTCCGCGACGCGGGGTCGTAGCGGTAACAGGTGAGGAGGAACTTGTCGAAGCTGGTGCCGACCTTCCCGTCCGCCGCCTCCACGACGGCGAGCCGGAAGTCCTTCGGCGGATACTCGATGCCGTACAGGTAGCGCGAGACGGTGCCGTCCGGCCCGAGCACGAAGACCGCGGCGATGTGCGCCCACTCCTTCGTCTGCGGGTCGTACTTGTAGCGGAAGCCCACCGCCTCGGCGAGCTGGCGGGAGGCGGCCTCGGTGCCGACGAGGAAGGGCCACACCGGCTCGGACTCCGCGCGCCCCAGGGACTGGAGGTAGCCGCGGCGCCGCTCCGCCGCCTGCGCCGGCTTCTCCTTCGGGTCGAACGACACCGTCACCGCCTCGTAGTCCTTGCCGAGCACGAGCCCGTTCTCGCGCATGGTCTTGGCCATCCCGGAGAGGATGAGCCCGCAGAGCATGGGGCAGTCGTAGTAGACGAGCGTGAGCACCACGGGGCGGTGGCCCCGGAACGCGTCGCCGAGCCGGAAGGGGCGGCCGTTCCCGTCGGTGAGCTCGAGGTCGAGCGGCACGCGGTTCCCGAGCCGCTCGTCGACGCCGACCTCCTCCAGGATCGCGGGGGGCTGGTCGGTCGGCGGACCCTTCGGGTCCGGGCGATTCCAGAACTGCGCCGCGGCGGGGCTCGGCCTCGAGGCGAGCGTGGCCAGCGCGGCGAGCGCGGCGAGCCGGGCGGTGCGCCGGATCATGGCTGCCCTCCTGGCGGCGGCGCCTCGCCCTTCGGCGCCTGCGCGGGCCGGACGCCCTTCGCGACGAGGTCCATCGCGCGGTCGATGGGGATGTGCACCACGCCGCCGTCGCGGTCGACCCAGCCGTACGACCCGAGCTTCTCGAGCCGCCGGGCCCGATCGCGCGTGCCGCGCACCGCGACGTCGAAGATCTGCTGCTCGACCATCCCGATCTTCGACTGGCCGAGCTCGGCGGGGATCGTGGGGGGCGGCTGCTCGCTCTGGCGCAGGCGCAGGTAGCTCACCGCCGCGAGCGAGGCGAAGAAGAAGACGACGAGCGCGCCGACGCCGACCGCGACCACCTTGCCGCTCGAGATCCGGTCCTCCTCCGAGCGGACCCCGTGGCCGTGACCGCCCTCGTGCGCGTGGGCGTGCGTGGGATCGATGTGCGGATCGTTCATTGCGGCAGGTACCTCAGCGAGTCCTCGAGGTAGGGGTCGCGCACCGGCACCGGGGAGGCGCCGCGCAGGCGGAAGAGCGTGAACGCGACCGCCGCGCCGCCGACCCCCACGAACGCCGCGAGGTCCCAGAGCGACGGCCGCGGGCCGGCGGGGTCGAGGTGCGGCATGACGAGCCAGTAGAGGTCGACCCAGTGCACGAGGAGCAGCCAGCCCGCCACGAGCGAGAGCGCCCGGGGGGTCCGCTTCAGGTCGCGCGAGAGGAGCAGGAAGAACGGGACGACGAAGTGGAACAGCGCGAGGAAGATCCCCACCCACTTCCACCCGCCGTCGATCCGGAGGATGTACCAGGGCACCTCCTCCGGGACGTTCGCGATCCAGATGAGCATGAACTGCGAGAAGGCCACGTAGGCCCAGAAGGCGGTGAAGGCGAGCAGGAACTTCCCGAGCGAGTGGAAGTGCTCGAGGCTCATGTGGTGGCCGAACGCGGTCGGATCGGGCCGCGAGAGCGTGGCGGCGATGATCGTGACCGCGAAGGCCGCCATGAAGCTGCCGGCGAACCAGTACACGCCGAAGATCGTCGAGAAGAAGCGCGGGTCGAGCGACATCATCCAGTCGAACGACGCGAAGGTGAGCGTCAGCGCGAGGAACGGGAGCGAGCCCGCGCCGAGGCGGCGCTGCCACCGCGTGAGCGTCGCGCCCCCGGCGCTGTCCTGGCGGATCGACCAGCTCCGCAGCAGGTGCGCGACGACGATCCAGAACACGAAGTAGACGGCGGCGCGCCCGAGGAAGAAGCCCGCGTTCAGGTAGGGGAGCTTGTGGTGGACGGCGTGCGCCATCTCCGGCGCCAGCGTCTCCGGCGGCGCCATCCACACGAAGAGGTGCTTCATCCCGAGCGCGATGGGGACGAACAGCACGGCGAAGAGGGGCAGCGCGGCGGGCACGGTCTCGACGAAGCGCCGCAGCACCACCGGCCAGCGCGCGTTCGACGCGTGGAACGCGCCGAGCAGGATGAGCGCGCCGAGCGCGATGCCGAGCCAGTAGACGAACGCGACGAGGTACGCGAAGAGCGCGCGGCGCGGGTCCACGAGGCCGCCCACCGCGGTGAGCGCCAGGCCCGCGACGGCGGCGACGAGGGCTGGGGCCATGAGGCGCCGGCCGCCCTGGTACGGGGTGAGCGTCATCGCCCCTCCTTCTCGAGGCGCTCGCGCGCCTCCGGCGGGACCTGCTCCATGGCGGCGTGCTGGGAGAGCTGGAGGGCGCGCACGTAGGCGACGACCGCCCACCGGTCCTGCACCGAGAGCTCCGCGGCGTACGAGGGCATGAGGCCGAACCCCTCCGAGATGACCTGGTAGATGTAGCCGTCCGCGAGGTCGCGGAACTGGTGCAGCGAGGGCGGCTTCCTGAGCGACATGTTGAGCGCGACCTGGCTCTCGCCGTCGCCGAGCACGCCGTGGCAGGTCGCGCAGATCACGTCGAACCGGGCCCGGCCGCGCGCGAGCTGCTCGGCCGTCGCCGCGACCGGCGACACCGCGAGCGGCCGGCCGTCGGGGCCCCGGCCGGTCGCGACGGCGGGCTCGATCGGCGCCCGGTGCGGCACGGTGCCGGGCGGCGGGGTGCGCATGGCGAGGCCGTCCGGGTAGTACTTGCTCGCCTTGTAGGCCTTCACCTTGGGCTGATCCCACATCGGATCGAGCCGCGGGCAGGCGGCGAGCAGGAGGAGCAGGGGGGCGGCGAGGCGCGCGGTCTTCATCTCACTTCGCCTCCGGCACGATCGACACGTTGCGCGCCCCGAACCGGCGCAGCTCCTGCGCGACGGGCTCGGCGTCCTTCCCCTCCACCTCCGCCGAGAGCCACAGGCCGTCGATGGACGCGGAGCGGAACGCCTCCACCTCGAACACCGGGTGGTGCGTGCGCGGGAAGCCGAAGTAGCCGGCGAGGAGGCCGACGAAGATGGCGAGGGAGGCGAAGAGGACGCCGAGCTCGAAGGTGACCGGGATGAACGCGGGCGCGCTGTGCGGCGGGCGGTTGCCCACGTTGAGCGGCCAGTCGTGACCGACCGTGTACCACTGCAGCAGGTAGCCCGTGATGGCGCCGGCGAGGCCGCCCACGAGGGCGACGATCGGCACGGTGGAGCGCTTCAGGCCGAGGGCGTGGTCCGCCTCGTGGAGCGGGTACGGAGAGTGGATGTCGAGGCTCTCGTGCCCGTGGGCGCGGAGCGCGCGGGCGGCGTCGTAGAGCGGCTGCTCGCGCTCGAACTCACCGAGGACGTAGGCCTTCATCCTTCCTCCTCCGAGCCGGGGTGGGCGTTGTCGCCGTAGTGCTCGAGCTCGCGGCGGAGCTCCTTCACCTCGAAGAGCGGGATGGCGGGCAGGAACCGGAGGAACAGCAGGAACAGCACGCCGAACATGCAGATGGAGCCGAGGAAGAGGCCCCAGTCCACCCAGGTCGGGTAATACATGCCCCACGACGAGGGGATGAAGTCGCGGTGGAGCGACACGGCGATGATGACGAACCGCTCCGCCCACATGCCGACGTTGACGAGGATGGCGACGAGGAAGAGCACGTACTCGTTCCGCCGCATCGACGGGAACCAGAGGATCTGCGGGGCGACCACGTTGCAGAACATCTGCGCGATGAAGATGCCCCTGTACGGCCCCTGGAACCGGTTCAGGAAGGCGAAGGCCTCGGACGCGCTGCCCGAGTACCAGGCCATGAACCACTCCATCATGTAGCCGTAGAACACCATGAGGCCGGTCGCGAGGATCACCTTCGCCATGTTGTCGAGGTGACGCTCGGTGACGACGTGCTGGTAGCCGAGCAGCCGCCGCGCCGGGATCATGAGCGTCAGCACCATCGCGAAGCCGCTGAAGATGGCGCCGGCCACGAAGTAGGGCGGGAAGATGGTGGTGTGCCAGCCCGGCAGCTGCGAGATGGCGAAGTCGAAGGACACGATGGTGTGGACGGAGACGACGAGCGGCGTGGAGAGCCCGGCGAGGAGCAGGTAGCCGATGCGGTAGTGCCGCCAGTGGCGCGCCGAGCCGCGCCAGCCGAAGCTCATGATCCCGTAGACGATGCGGCGCCCGCGGGTCTTCGCGGCGTCGCGCAGGGTCGCGAGATCGGGGATGAGGCCGAGGTACCAGAAGAGGAACGAGACCGTCGCGTAGGTCGAGATCGCGAACACGTCCCAGGGCAGCGCGCTCTTGAAGTTCGGCCAGATCAGGTTCGTGGACGGGTACGGGATGAGCCACCAGAAGAGCCACGGCCGCCCGAGGTGGATGACCGGGTAGACGCCCGCCATCGCCACCGCGAAGAGCGTCATCGCCTCCGCGAAGCGGTTGATGGAGGTGCGCCACTTCTGCTGGAACAGGAGGAGGATCGCGCTGATGAGCGTGCCGGCGTGGCCGATGCCGATCCACCAGACGAAGTTCGTGATGTCGAACGCCCAGGCGACGGGGATGTTGTTGCCCCAGGCGCCGATGCCCACGAAGAGGGTCGTGACGAGCGACAGGGTCCAGAACCCGACCCCGCCGAGGAGCGCGAAGAGGAGCAGCAGCCAGCCCTTGCGCGTCGGGCCGAGGACGGGGGAGAGGAGGCTCTCGGTCAACGCCCGATCGTCCGGGCGGCCCACGAGGACCGGCGCGCCCTCGAGCGCGTGGGCGTCTTGGATCGTCTTCTCGGCGGTGCTCATGCGAGCTCGGGGTTGGGGTTGCGGAGCTTGACGAGGTAGGCGGTGCGCGGCCGGGTGCCCAGCTCGTGGAGCAGGTCGTACCGGCGCGCGTCGGCGTGCTTGCGCGACACGCGCGAGCGCGCGTCGTTGAGGTTGCCGAACACGATCGCCTCCGAGGGGCAGGCCTGGGCGCAGGCCGGCACGACCTCGTCCGGCCCGATCTTCCGCCCGCCCACGCGCGCGTCGATGCGCGCCCGCTGGATGCGCTGGGTGCAGTAGGTGCACTTCTCCATGACGCCGCGGGCCCGCACGGTGACGTCCGGGTTCATCAGCATCTGGAGCGTCGGCGCCATGTCCCCGTGGTAGTCGAGGAAGTTGAAGCGGCGCACCTTGTACGGACAGTTGTTCGAGCAGTACCGCGTGCCGACGCAGCGGTTGTAGACCATCTCGTTCAGGCCCTCGTCCGAGTGGACGGTGGCGTTCACGGGGCAGACGTACTCGCAGGGCGCCATCTCGCAGTGCACGCACGCGAGCGGCTGCGTGACCGACTGAGGATCCTCCGGCGGCCCCTCGAAGTAGCGATCGACCCGGATCCAGTGCATCTCGCGGCTGCGGAGCACCTGCTCCTTGCCGACCACCGGGATGTTGTTCTCGGCCTGGCACGCCGCCGTGCACGCCGAGCAGCCGATGCACTTCGACAGGTCGATCGCCATCCCCCAGCGGTAGTCCTTCTCCGAGTAGTCGACCGGCTGGAGGATGGTCGGCGCCTCGCCGCGGTGCTCGTCGAGCTCGGCCTTCGCGCGGGGGAGCTCCTCGTGATCGAGCGCGAGCGCGATGGCGCGGCCCTCCATCGAGAAGTGACCCTGCGTGATGGCGAGCTCGGTCGTCTTGCCGGTCTTCTTCAGCGTGGCGCCGCCGGCGTACCAGGGGGCGTCGCTCGTGCGGAGCGCGTAGGCGTCGAAGCCCGCGCCCTGGCCGACCGCCCCGGCGACCCGCTGGCCGTAGCCCAGCGCGACCGTGACCGCGTCGTCGGCGTGGCCGGGGACGACGAGCACCGGCGCGACCACCGCGCGGCCGCCGCGGGCGAGCTCGACGAGCTCGCCCGACTCGAGCCCGAGCCGCCTGGCGGTCGCGGGCGAGAGGTGGGCGGCGTTCTCCCAGGTGAGCTTGGTGATGGGATCCGGCAGCTCCTGCAGCCAGGCGTTCTCGAGGAAGCGGCCGTCCCAGACCTTGTAGTCGGGCGCGAAGCCGAGCTCGATGCCGCCCGCGGGGGCGGGGAGCTTCCCGAGCGCGTCCGCGACGCGGGCGGGGTCGACCTTCGCGTCCTCCGGGCGGCCGGCGCTCTCCGTGAGGAGGCCGGCCGCGAGCCACTCGTCCCAGGTCCTGTCGAAGGGATCCGGCGGGCGGGGCCGGTTGGTGTCGGCCGGGTTCGAGGCGGCGGCGGGGCCGGAGAGCGGCAGCGGGGCCGGCGGCGCCCCGGAGCGGCTGCGCCAGCCGTCGCGCACGAGGCGCCAGGCGCCGCGCTCGCCCTCGCCGAGGAACGCGGCGAAGAGGTCCACCTCGGTCGTGCTCTCGTGGAGCGGGGAGATCAGCGGCTGCACGACCGTGACGGTGCCGTCCCGCGAGCGGAGATCGCCCCAGGACTCGAGCGGGTGGCTCGCCGCGAGCCGCCAGCTCGCCGCCCGCACCGTCTCGTCGTCGCGGAGCGCGAGGACCATCGAGTTCTTCACCTTGCCGAACACCTTGCGCAGCTCGAGGTCGGCGGGCGCGGTGTGGAGCGGGTTCCAGGCGGTCACGACGAGCGTGTCGACCTTGCCGGCCTGCACCTCGGCGGCGAGCGCGCGGAGCGCATCCGGGCCGGCCTGGGGATCGACCAGCACGGGCGCGCGCCAGCGCACGACGGGCCCGACATTCCCGAGCGCCTCGTTCATCGCGGCGGCGAGCGCGTGGACCGCCGGCGGCTGCCGCGCACCCGCGACGATGAGCGAGCGCCCGCGGGCGCCGGCGAGATCCTTCGCGACGGCCCTGGCGGCCCGGGCGTGCTCGCCCTCGGCGCGCGCGCCGAGCGGCGCGAGTCCCGCCACGCCCGCCTGGGCGAGCTCCGCGGCGACCGCCCGCGCGAACGCCGCGACCTCGGCGCCGCGCATGCGGAACCGGTGGTCGGCCATGCCCCCCGTCACCGAGAAGCGCGGCTCGGCCACGTAGAGCCGGTTCATGCGCTCGCCCTCGCGGCGCGAGGCGAACTCGCGCGCGCTGCGCAGGTGCTCGCCCTCGGTGGCGAGGAAGTCGGAGTCGAGCGACAGGATCACGTCCGCCTTCGCGACCTCGAAGGTGGCGTCGAGCGGGCGGCCGAGCGCGATGGCGGCGCCGGCGCGCTGCGCCGCGTCCCCGCCCGCCGGCGCCCACGTGTCGAAGCGCGCCTTCGGGAAGCGCTCGAGGAGCCGGCGGCGCAGGTCGGCGACGGTCGGCGAGCTCGTCGGGGCGACGAGGAAGCGCAGCCGCGCACCGCCGTCCTTGTCGTGCTCGCGGGCGAGCGCCGCGATCTCCTGGAGGACCGCCGACCACGCGAGCGCGCGGCCGCCGCGCGTGAACCCCGCGAGGCGCGCCGGATCGTAGAGGTCGAGCACCATCGCCTGGGTGATCGCGTCGGTGCCGCCGAGGCTCGCCGGGTGCAGGCGGTTCCCCTCGACCTTGACCGGCCGGCCCTCGAACGCCTGCACGACGAGCCCGACGGCGTAGCCCTCGTCGCTCCGCGCCGTCGCGTAGCCCACGGGGACGCTCGGCGTCACCGCCTCCGGCTTGCGCACGTAGGGCACGAGCTTCTCGCGCGGCGGCTTGCAGGCGAGGCCGGCGAACGCCGCGGAGGCGCCGAGGATCTGGAGGAAGCCGCGCCGGGAGAACCCCGCGGGCGTCTCGGCGGCGCCCTCCGGGAACTCGCCGGGCTCGGCATCCGCTCGCCCCGCGAGCTCGTCGATGCTCTTCCAGCGGCGCGTCTCGAGCGCCGTCTTCTGACCGTAGATGGGAAGCCCTAGCGATGGCATGTGTAGCAGCTCGTGCGGGGTTTCACGTCGTACTTCTTCGCCAGCTCTTTCCCGAGCGCGACGGGGTCGCCTTCCGGCTGCCACGTCATGTTCGTGACCTCCTCGAGCGGGCGGAGACGCGGGGTGGGATTCCGGTGACAGTCGAGGCACCAGCCCATGGTGAGTGGAGCGACCTGCTCGATCGCCGGCATCAGGTCGACGCGTCCGTGGCACTCGACGCAGCCGACCCCCTTGTTCACGTGGATGGCGTGGTTGAAGTAGACGAAGCCCGGGAGGCGGTGGACCCGCACCCACTCGATCGGCTTGTTGGCGAACCAGCTCGAGCGCACCAGGTCGAGCAGCGGGCTCTTGTTCCAGACCTGCGAGTGGCAGTTGAGGCAGAGCTCGGTGGGCGGGATGCCCGCGCTGGCGGCCTTGTCGACGGTCGTGTGGCAGTAGCGGCAGTCGATGAGGTCGTCCTGCACGTGGTGGCGGTGGTCGAACTGCACCGGCTGGCCCACCTGCTCCGCCTGCCCGGTGCCCGCCGGGATGCGGGCGAACACCATCAACGCGCCCACCGTCCCGGCCGCACCGGCGAAGAGGATCGCGATGACGATGCGGAAGATGCCGTTGGATCTGGGAGAAAAGAGTGCGCTCATCGCATGGCGCGCGGGCCCCTTGGACGTCGTGCAGGTACGACCGGGCCCGCGCTGGGGCGTAAATTGTCTTGGATCAAATATCGACGGAAGGTCTCGGAAGGGGCGAGGGGCTCGGGTTCTTGCCCGGTCGCAAGCCCGCGCGGGACGCGCCGCACCCGCCGGTGCGCGGGCCGTTCCGTGCGGCAGGGACGACGCCCGCTGCCGCCGCCGCGGCGGGCTGCAGGGAGCGGACGGAGGCCGCAGCGACGACGCGGTGCTTGTTCCATCGACCGCTCCGAGTTACGACCCACCCCTCATGGACCCCAAGGACACCGAGCTGCTCGAGCGCGCCCGCGAGGGCGACCGCCGGGCGCTGGAGGCGCTCCTGTCACGGCATCAACGGAGCGTGTATCGCTTCGGGCTGAAGATGTGCCGTGACGAGGAGGACGCAAAGGACGTCTTGCAGGAGACCCTCCTTGCGGTCGCACGAAACGTGAAGGACTTCCGCGGCGCGTCCTCCGTCTCGACCTGGCTCTATACGATCGCGCGGAGCTTCTGCATCAAGAAGCGGCGGCGCTCCAAGTTCGCGCCGGAGCAGGAGGAGTCGCTCGAGGCGCGCGTCTCCGGGGAGGCGGCGCGCCAGGTGGTGGACCCGACGCGCCCGCCCGACGACGCGCTCGCGGGCCGGCAGATCGAGGCCGCGCTCGAGCAGGCCATCGCCGCGCTCGACCCCATGTACCGTGAGGTCCTCGTGCTCCGCGACGTCGAGGGGCTCACCGCCCCCGAGGTCGCCGAGGTCATGGGGCTCAGCGTGGAGGCGGTGAAGAGCCGCCTGCACCGCGCGCGGGTCGCGGTGCGCGAGGCCGTCGCGCCGCTGCTCGGGATCCCCGGCGCCGCCGCCCCGCCCGCCGCGGCAGGCAAGGCCGCCCCCGGCGAGCCCGCCGCGGAGCCCTGCCCGGACATCGTGGAGCTCTTCTCGAAGCACCTCGAGGGCGAGATCAGCGCCACGCTCTGCGCCGACATGGAGCGCCACCTCGCCCGCTGCCCGAGCTGCGACGCGCGCTGCCAGTCGCTCCAGCGGACGCTCGCGCTCTGCAAGGCCGCGCCGCACCCGGAGGTCCCCGCGGCCGTGCAGGCGTCCGTCCGGTCGGCGCTCGAGGAGTTTCTCTCGCTGCAGCGCCCGTGATCCGCCGCGTCCGGGGCGCGGCGGATGCGCTCGCGGACCCTGCGGTTTGCCGCCCTCCCCTCCTCACCCCATCTTTGGGGTCGGGAGGTGAGGGGATGCTCGACAAGGGGACACTCTTCGCGGCGGCGCTCGCCGTCGCGAGCCCGGCGCTCGCTCAGTCCGGGACGACGTACCAGCAGCCGTACACGCCGCCGCAGCAGCAGACGCAGCCGCAGCAGCCGCCGGCGCAGCAGCCGGCCCCGCCGCCCGCCCAGCAGCCCGCGACCGGCGGGACCGCGGCGCCGGGGGGCGCCTCGCAGCAGGTGGTGGTGAACCCGCCGAGCGGGCAGTCGGGCGGGACGACCACCACGGTGACGCCGCCCCCGCCGCCGACCTCGACGACGGTGGTGACGCCGCCGGCCTCGCAGCCCGCGACCGAGGTCATCGTGGAGCGGCGCGAGCGGCCGAACCCGATGGCCACGGTCGCCACCGACGCGGCCTACGGCGGCATCGCGGGCCTCCTCGTCGGCACGGGCGTGTCGCTCGTGAACGAGTGGGACAACTGGCAGCGCGACATGATGATCGGCGCGGGCGTGGGGCTGCTCGTCGGCGCGGCGGTGGGCGCCGTCCACGCGACGTACGACGCGCGCGAGGCGGACCGCCGCGAGCGGCGCGTCGCCGTGCGCGACGGCCTCGGCTCGACCGATCGCGACCCGGTCCTCGATGCGCCGACCTACGTCGGCTGGGCGGGCCACTTCTAGGCGATAGCGAAGTAGGTGCCGGGGGGACGCGCACGTAGGCGTCCCCCCGGCACGGCTGTCCGCGGGGCCCGCCTCGCACTACACTCGCGCCGTGTCGATCTACCGGCTCTCGCGCGAGGTCGCGTTCCCGGATCCGGAGCTCGCCGAGCCCGACGGGCTGCTGGCGGTCGGCGGCGACCTCTCGGCGGAGCGGCTCCTCACCGCCTACGCCACGGGCATCTTCCCGTGGTACGGCGACGACACGCCCATCCTCTGGTGGTCGCCCGACCCGCGTCTCGTGCTGGAGCCGGAGTGGCTGCACGTCTCCGCCTCGCTCGCGCGCACCCTGCGCCGCGGCCGCTACCGCGTCACGGCCGACCGCGCCTTCGAGGACGTGATCCGGCGCTGCGCCGCGCGCGAGCGGCCCGGGCAGTCCGGGACCTGGATCGTGCCGGAGATGGTCGAGGCCTACGTGCGCCTCCACCGGCTCGGCTTCGCCCATTCGTTCGAGGCGTGGGAGGGCGACGGGCTCGCGGGCGGGCTCTACGGCGTCTCGCTGGGCGCGGCCTTCTTCGGCGAGTCGATGTTCGCCGATCGGCCGGACGCCTCGAAGGTCGCGTTCGTCCGCTCGATCGAGTGGCTCGCGTCGTGGGGCGTGCGGCTCGTCGACTGCCAGGTGCGCACCGAGCACCTCTCGCGTTTCGGCGCGCGAGAGATCCCGCGCGCGGACTTCCTCGCGCGGCTGGCGCGGGCGCTCGAGAAGCCCACCCTGCGCGGGCGCTGGGATCTCGAGGCGGCCGCTGGAACCGTCGGCTCGTGAGCGCGGGCCCGCCGCCCCCTATGCGAGCCCCTGATTCCGGAATGCCCGCCAGCCCCTCGGCCCGGCAAGCGTCCGGCCCGTCGCGCCCACGTGGCGCCGCCGCTCCCCTGCCCTTCCCGTCCCCGGAGCGCCCCGCGCGGGGGCGGAGCACCCCTGTGCCGCGGCGCCCGGAGCCCTGGGACCGCGCGGCCGCGGGCTCTCCGCCGCGCGCGGTGGGCCCGCGCGGCGGGGAGGCCGTACGCTTAGAATGTGAGGCCATGGCAGAGCGGTCCCGCCCCGGGGGCGACACGGACGTCGTCGTCCCCCGGACGAAGGCGGAGAAGGAGACGAAGCGGCCGTCCCTGTACCGGGTACTCCTGCACAACGACGACTACACCACGCAGGAGTTCGTGGACTGGGTGCTCGTGACGGTGTTCCACCACGATCCCGAGAGCGCGCACCGCATCATGCTGAACGTTCACATGCACGGGGTGGGCGTCGCCGGTATCTATCCATTCGAGATCGCCGAGACGAAGGCGGAGAAGACGATGGAGCTCGCGCGCGAGGCGGAGTACCCGCTCCTCGTGACGGTCGAGCCGGAGTAGCGGAGCAGGCATGGTGACGGTGTCGAAGGAGCTACAGCAGACGCTTCAGGCCGCGGTCGCGGAGGCGCGACGGAGACGCCACGAGTACGTGACGCTCGAGCACCTCCTGCACGCGATGACGCGCGACAAGGTGGCCTCCGAGGTGCTGCTCGCCTGCGGCGCCGACCTGAAGCTCCTCGAGCGCGAGCTCGAGGAGTACCTCGATCGCACGCTGGAGTCGCTCGGGACGTCGCAGGATCCCGAGCAGACCGCGGCGTTCCAGCGGGTCCTGCAGCGGGCGGCCTGGCACGTGCAGGGCTCCGGGCGCACCGAGCTCAACGCGGGCGACGTGCTCGTGGCGATCACGCGAGAGCGCGGCTCGCACGCGGTCTACCTCCTCGAGAAGCAGGGCGTCCGGCGCCTCGACATCCTCCAGTACATCTCGCACGGCATCGGCAAGGAGGGCGGCGGTGACGACGAGCCGCAGGACGAGGGGGGTGAGGAGTCCGGCGCGCCCCGCACGGTGAAGGATCCGTTCAAGACCTTCACGGTGAACCTCGTCGAGCGCGCGGCGCAGGGGCTCATCGACCCGCTCATCGGTCGCGACTCGGAGATCGAGCGCACCATCCAGGTCCTCTGCCGCCGGCGCAAGAACAACCCGGTGTTCGTGGGCGAGCCAGGCGTGGGCAAGACGGCGATCGTGGAGGGGCTCGCGCTCCGCATCCACGAGAAGAAGGTCCCGTCCGTCCTCGAGAAGGCGGCGATCTACTCGCTCGACATGGGCGCCCTCCTCGCGGGCACCAAGTTCCGCGGCGAGTTCGAGCAGCGGCTGAAGGGCGTCATCGCCGGCGTGAAGAAGACGCCGAACGCGATCCTGTTCATCGACGAGATCCACACCATCGTCGGCGCGGGCGCGACCACCGGCTCGTCCATGGACGCGTCGAACCTCCTGAAGCCCGCGCTCGCCTCCGGCGAGCTGCGCTGCATCGGCTCGACCACCTTCCACGACTACAAGCAGACGTTCGACCGCGACCACGCCCTCGCGCGGCGCTTCCAGAAGATCGAGATCTACGAGCCGAGCGTCGACGACACGATCCGTATCCTCAAGGGCCTGAAGAAGGTCTACGAGGAGCACCACGGCGTCGTGTTCACCCCCCGCTCCCTCCGCGCGGCGGCCGAGCTCTCGGCCAAGCACATCAACGACCGGCAGCTCCCGGACAAGGCCATCGACGTCCTCGACGAGGCCGGCGCGCGCGACCGGATGCGCGCGGAGGCGCGCCGCCGCCACCGCGTCACCGCCCGCGACGTGGAGCGGGTGGTCGCGAAGATCGCCAAGATCCCCGAGCGCACCGTGTCGGCGGACGACGAGACGCAGCTGCGCAACCTGGAGCCCGAGCTCAAGAAGGTCATCTACGGGCAGGACCCGGCGGTGGAGGCGATCGTCTCCGCCATCAAGCTGTCGCGCTCCGGGCTCGGCGCCCCCGAGCGGCCCATCGGCAACTTCCTCTTCTCCGGCCCGACCGGCGTCGGGAAGACCGAGCTCGCGAAGCAGCTCGCGCGGATCCTCGGCGTCGAGTTCCTGCGCTTCGACATGACGGAGTACCAGGAGAAGCACACCGTCTCCCGGCTCATCGGCGCGCCCCCCGGCTACGTCGGGTTCGACCAGGGCGGGCTCCTCACCGACGCGATCCGCAAGACGCCGTACGCGGTCCTGCTCCTCGACGAGATCGAGAAGGCCCACCCGGACATCTACAACCTGCTCCTGCAGGTGATGGATCACGCGACGCTCACCGACAACAACGGCCGCAAGGCCGACTTCCGGCACGTCATCCTCGTGATGACGACGAACGCGGGGGCGCAGGAGCTCTCGGCCCGGCGCGTCGGGTTCGGCTCGGACCTGTCGGAGCCCGGCAACGCGCGGAACGCGATCGAGCGGACCTTCAGCCCGGAGTTCCGCAACCGCCTCGACGCGTGGGTGGCGTTCGACTCCTTGCCGGCGGAGGTGATCGCCCGCGTCGTCGACAAGATGGTGAAGGAGCTCGAGGCGCAGCTCGCCGAGCGCAAGGTGCACGTCGAGCTGAGCCTCGAGGGCCGCGCCTGGCTCGCGGAGCACGGCTTCGACCGCAAGATGGGCGCGCGGCCGATGGCCCGGCTCATCCAGAACGAGGTCAAGAAGCCGCTCGCCGAGAAGATCCTGTTCGGCGAGCTCCACGACGGCGGCACCGTCCGCGTGGAGGTGGAGCCGGACGGCTCGAAGCTCCGCCTCGTGGTGAATGCGGCGGTGCCGGCCCCGCGGGTGCCAGAGCCAGAACCAGTCTGACCGCGGCGCCTGGCGCTTCGCTCAGGCGGCGCGGCGAGGCGCCGGCAGCGCTGCGGGCTCCTCGCCCGCCGAGCCCAGCCGGAAGAACGCGATCGCCGCCTGCAGCTCGTCGGCGCGCCGCTCCAGGTCCTGCGCGGTGGCCTCGATCTCCTGGGCCGCGCCCGCGGTGTGCTGGACGCCGGAGCTCAGCCCCTGCACGGCCCCGCTGATCTGCGCGGCGCCCGTCGCGAGCGCGCGCGTCGCAGCGGCCATGTCGCGGACCTGCTCGGCGCTCTTGCGGATGTCCGCCACGAGCCCGCCGAGCACCGCCCCCGCCCGCTCCGCGACCGCCACCGTCGAGTCCGAGAGCTCGCCGATCTCCTGCGCCGCGCCGCGGCTCCGCTCGGCGAGGGAGCGCACCTCGGAGGCCACCACCGCGAATCCCCTGCCGTGCTCGCCGGCGCGGGCGGCCTCGATGGCGGCGTTCAGCGCGAGGAGGTTCGTCTGGTAGGCGATCTCCTCCACGATCCCGGTCTTCTCCGCGATCTGCCGCATGGCGGCCACGGCCTCGGTGACGGCGCGCCCGCCCTCCTCCGCCGACGCAGCCGACGCGAGCGCCGAGCGCTCCGCCGCGTCGGCGTCCCGCGCGGTGGCGACGATCGTCGCCGAGATCTCCTCGACGCTGGCCGCCGCCTCCTCCGCCGCGGCGGCCTGCTCGGAGGTCGTCCGGGCGATGAGCTCCGCGCCCCCCCGCAGCTTCTCGCTGCCCGACGCCACGCCGTCCGCCGCGTCGCGGACCTGCCCGACCGCGCCGCGCAGCTGGCCGACGGTGTCGCGCATGGCCGAGAGCACCTGCCCCGCCTCGTCCAGGGCGCGCGCCTCGATCCGGATCGAGAGGTCGCCCGCGGCCATCCGGGCGGACGCGGCGGCCGCCTCGCGCAGCGCGAACAGGCTGCGCCGCAGCGAGCCGTACAGCAGCGCCCCGGCGACCACCATCATCGCGGCGATGAGGGCCATCGTCGTCCAGCCGTCGCGCACCGACGCGGCGTGGAGCGCGGTCGCGTCGCGGAAGAAGAAGAGGACGCCGGCGACCTCCCCGCTCGCGTCCCGCAGCGGACCGATCCCGGCCACGTACCACGCGTCGCCGCGCCGGAAGAGCCGCGCGACCGGGGCCTCGAGCCCGCCGGCGAGCCCCACCGCGCCGCCGAGCTCGTGCGCGAGCGCCCGGTCGGTCGCCTCGAGCAGCTGGAACTCGCCGACGACCTCCTTCGTCGGCTCCGCCCCCTTGGCGCGCAGGTAGTCGGTGCGCAGGAACAGCGCGGCGTCCTCGCCGGTGACCGCCTTCGTCTGGGCGAAGAGGTGGTCGATCTCCTCGGCCACCTCGAGGTACCCGAGCGGCGCGCCGCCGAGCGACACCGGCCGGACGCTCCGCAGCGAGAAGAAGTTCTTGCCGAGCTCGATGCCGTGCGCGTTCCGGCCGGTCTTCGCGGCGGCGAGGAAGGTCGCGCGCTTGAGGACGTCGTCCCGCTGCTCGGGCTTGTGGGCGCGCAGGAAGACGCGCCCGTCCGGATCGATGAAGTACATGTGCGTGATCGCGTTCGTCGCCTTCAGCTCCGCGAACAGCGGGGCGGCCGCGGCGAGGAGCCCGTCGCGATCGTGGGTGGCGAACGGCGCGAGGAGGCGCTCCTGGTGCGCGAGCACGGTGAGCGCGCGCGAGAGCCCCTCCGCGTCGGCGGCGACCGCGGCGTCGAACGCCGCCACGTCGGCCAGCATCTCTCCGGAGGCGGCGTCGAGGAGCTGGCGCTCCCGCGCCGATCGCGTGACGAGGGCGGCGAGAGCGATGGTGAGAGAGAGCACCGCGGCGAGCGAGACGAGGAACCGGTTCCTGAGCGATGCGGTGCGCACGGCGAGCGACCTCCAGTGGGGGGCGCACCGAGTTTCGCATCCCGGAGGGGGTGTGCAAACTCCGATCGGCCCCCGTCGGCGAGCGACATGGCCGCGACCCGGGATTTGCCTGTAGAGCCGATATCGCTCGCATGTGCGTTGACGTAGGGTGAACGAACCCTCGGCCCCGACTCGCCCCGCCACCCCCCCGATCCCGGGCGCAGTCGCGTCGGCCCCCTCCCTCGGGTACAACCCCCGCGCGTGCAGCGGCTCCCCATCGACGACATCCTGGCGGACGCGGTCGCGGCGCTCCGCGCCGGGCCGTCCCTCGTCATCGAGGCGCCGCCGGGCGCGGGCAAGACGACCCGGGTCCCCCCCGCGATCCACGCCGCCGGGCTCGCGGGCAAAGGCGAGGTCGTGGTGCTCGAGCCGCGGCGGCTCGCGGCGCGGCTCGCGGCACGGCGGGTCGCGGAGGAGCGGGGCGAGCACGCCGGCGAGACGGTCGGCTACCAGGTGCGGTTCGAGGAGGTGGCGGGCCCGAGCACGCGCATCCGCTTCGTGACCGAGGGGCTCCTCACGCGCCGGCTCCTCGCCGAGCCGTCGCTGACTGGCGTCGGGGTGGTGGTCCTCGACGAGCTCCACGAGCGTCATCTCCAGGGCGACCTCGCGCTCGCGCTGCTCCGCCGCCTGCAGCGGACCTCGCGGCCCGATCTGAAGCTCGTCGCGATGTCGGCGACGCTCGACGCCGGACCGGTGGCCCGGTTCCTGGGCGCCGCCTCGCTCCGCTCGGAGGGCCGGCGCTTCGAGGTCGCCGTCGAGTACCTCTCCCCCGAGGAGGCGGCCCGGCCGGACGTCCGGCTCGAGGACGCGGTCGCGCGCGCCGTGCGCCGGCTTCACCGCGAGGGGATCGACGGCGACGTGCTCGTCTTCCTCCCGGGGGCCGCGGAGATCCGGCGGGCGCGGGAGGCGCTCGCGGCGTGGGCGGCGACCGCGGAGGTGGACCTCCTGCCCTTGCACGGCGATCTGCCGCCCGAGGAGCAGGACCGGGCCGTTCGGCCCGGGCCGCGCCGGAAGGTGATCCTCTCGACGAACGTCGCCGAGACCTCCGTCACCCTGGAAGGAGTGGTGGCCGTGGTGGACTCGGGGCTCGCGCGCGTCGCGTCGCACTCCCCGTGGTCGGGGCTCCCGACCCTCGAGCTCCGCAAGATCAGCCGGGCCTCCGCCGCACAGCGCGCCGGCCGCGCCGGCCGCACCCGGCCCGGGCGCGCGCTCCGCCTCTACACGCGCCACGATCACGACGCCCGCCCCGGGTTCGAGGTGCCGGAGATCCTCCGCGAGGACCTGTCGGAGACGCTCCTCGCCCTGGCCGCCCTCGACGCCGCCGAGGGGCTCGAGTGGTTCGAGCCGCCGCCTCGGGCCGCGTGGGAGGCCGCGCGCGGGCTGCTCGTCCGGCTGGGCGCGATCGACGCGCGCGGCGCCATCTCCGAGGCCGGTCGGCGCATGCTCCGCCTGCCCGTCCACCCGCGCCAGGCGCGGCTCGCGATCGAGGCGGCCGCGCGCGGCGCCCCCGACGCCGGCGCGCTCCTCGCCGCCCTCCTGGGCGAGCGCGACGTGCGCGATCGCCGCGCGCTCGCGGGCGGAGCGCTCCCGCCGACCGGCCCTTCCGACCTGCTCGAGCTCGCGCAGGCTTTCGAGGAGGCCGCGCGCGCGCGCTTCGCGCCGGAGCGGCTCCGGCGCATGGGGCTCGACCCGGGCGCGGTGCAGGCCGTCGAGCGGAGCCGGAGGCAGCTGCAGCGGCTGCTGAGGTCGATCGGGCCGCCCTCGACATCGTCCCCGCCCCCGGCGGCGCCCTCCTCCCCGCTCGCCGGCACCACCTCCGAGGAGCACGCGCTGCTCCTCGCCACCCTCGCCGCCTATCCGGATCGCGTCGCGCGGCGGCGCGCGCCGGGGTCGGACGAGGTGGTCCTCGTCGGCGGTGGCAGCGCGCGGCTCGACCCCGCGAGCGTGGTGCGCGAGGCGCCGCTCCTCGTGGCGGTCGACGCGGAGGAGCGCCGCGGCGATCGCCGCCCGCCGGGCGCGCGCGCCGCCGAGGCGCGGGTGCGCGTCGCGAGCGCGGTGACCGACGAGATGCTGCTCGATCTGTTCCCTGCGGCGCTCCGCTACGAGGACGCCGTCGGCTGGAACGGCGCCGCCGAGCGTGTGGAGGCGACCGAGCGGCTCGTGTACGAGGACCTGGTGCTGGAGGAGGTCCGCGCGCCGAAGGCGGATCCGGAGAAGGTCGCCGCGCTCCTCGCCGAGGAGGCGCTGGCCCGCGGGCCGCGCGCGTTCGCGCCGGAGGGCGCCGTGGACCGGCTCGTCGCGCGCATCGCCTTCGCGGCGCGGCACGCGCCGGACGCGGGGCTCTCGCCGCCCTCCGACGAGGAGCTCGCCGCGGCGCTCCGCGACCTGTGCGCCGGGCGGCGGAGCTTCGCCGAGCTGCGCGAGGCGGACCTGCCCGGCGCGGTCCTCGCCCGCCAGGACCCGAGGGCCCGCGCCGCGCTGGAGCGGCTCGCGCCCGAGCGGCTGACGCTGCCCGGCGGGCGCAGCACCCGCGTCAACTACGAGGCCGGCAAGCCGCCCTGGATCGAGAGCCGCCTGCAGGACTTCTTCGGCCTCGCGCAGGGCCCGGCGCTCGCCGGCGGGAAGGTGCCGCTCGTCCTGCATCTGCTCGCCCCGAACCAGCGCGCCGTGCAGGTGACGACCGACCTCGCCGGCTTCTGGGAGCGGCATTACCCGTCGATCCGACGCGAGCTCGCCCGGCGCTACCCGCGCCACGCCTGGCCGGAGGATCCGCGCCACGCCTCGCCGCCGGCGGCGCGGAGGTAGCGGGCCGCCTCGAGCGCGACGTCGAGCGCGGCCTCGGCCCGGCGGCGGGCGGAACCTCCGGGGCTTGGCCGGGCCTCCTCGCGTTGCGAGCTTCGGATCCGTGGCCTCACGCACGAAGGTCCAGCCCTATCGCGCACAGCTCGCGCAGCTCGTGGACGAGGCGCCCGAGGGCGCCGCATGGGTCCACGAGATCAAGTACGACGGCTACCGGATCGGCTGCGCGATCGAGGACGGCGCCGTCACGCTCTGGAGCCGCAACGGCAAGGACTGGACGGCCCAGTTCCCGGAGGTCGCCGCCGCCGCGCGGAAGCTGAAGGTCCGCTCGGCGCTCCTCGACGGGGAGGTCGCCGCCGTGCTGCCCGACGGGCGCACGAGCTTCCAGGCGCTGCAGAACGCCTTCGGCGCGGGGCGGCGCGAGCTCCTATACTTCGTCTTCGACCTCCTCCACCTCGATGGGCAGGATCTGGCCGAGCGCCCGCTCCTCGAGCGCAAGGCCGTCCTCGCGCGGCTCGTCGGCGAGGGCGCCGGGATCATCCGCTACGCACAGCATTTCTCCGGGAGCGGCCGCGACGTCCACCGGGAGGCGTGCCGGCTCGGCCTCGAGGGCATCGTCTCCAAGCGGATCGACCGCCCCTACCGTCCCGGGAGGAACGCCACCTGGGTCAAGGCGAAGTGCGTGCTCCGGCAGGAGCTCGTCGTCGGCGGCTTCACCGATCCCGAGGGGGCGGCCCGCGACGCCATCGGCGCGCTGCTCGTCGGCTACCCGGAGGGCGGCGCGCTGCGCTTCGCCGGGAAGGTCGGGACGGGGTGGACGAACGAGGGCGCCCGCGCCCTGCGGGAGCGGCTCGCGCCGCTCTCACGGAAGGAGTCCCCGTTCACGCCGCCGCCCGCCGGCGGGCTGGGCCGCAGCGCGCACTGGGTCCGGCCCGAGCTCGTCTGCGAGGTCGCGTTCACCGAGTGGACGCACGACGGCAAGATCCGCCACCCGTCGTTCCAGGGGCTCCGGGAGGACAAGCGACCGGAGGACGTCGTGCGCGAGCGGCCGGGGGCGACCCCGACCTCGTCCCCGAACGATTCCCCCACCGCGAGCTCGACCCCTGGCCGCTCGGCCTCCTCGACCCGAAAGTCGACCCCGGGCCCGCGCCGGCGCCGGCGCTCGACCGGCCCGCGAGCGACTCCCGCCGGGCGTTCCCGAATCGAGCGCCGCCGTTAGATTGCCGACATGGGACGCGTCCGCGTCGGCACGAGCGGGTACCAGTATCGCCACTGGCGCGGCGTCCTCTATCCGGAGGGGCTGCCCCAGCGCGAGTGGCTCCCGCACTACGCCCGGTTCTTCGACACGGTCGAGATGAACGCGACGTTCTACCGGCTCCCGACGCCGGAGGCGGTCGAGCGGTGGCGCTCGGTGGTGCCGCGCGGGTTCACCTTCGCGGTGAAGGGCAGCCGCTACCTCACGCACCTCAAGCGGCTGCTCGACGCCGAGACCGGGCTGGAGCGCTTCTACGCGCCGGTGTCGCGGTTCGGCCGGAAGCTCGGGCCGGTGCTCTGGCAGCTTCCCCCGCACATGAAGCCCGACCTTCCCCGCCTCGATCGGTTCCTCGGACGGGTCCCCGCCGGCCCCCACGTCGTCGAGTTCCGGAACGAGGGCTGGTACTCGGAGGAGACGTGTGACGTGCTCGATCGTCACGGCGCCGCCTTCTGCGAGCACGACCAGATCAGGCGCCCGCCCCCCCGCCTCACGGGACGCTTCCGCTACGTGCGCTTCCACGGCACGACCGGGCGCTACTCGGGGCGATACGGGGTGGAGGCGCTCCGGCCGTTCGCGGCCGAGCTCCTCGCGTGGACGGAGAGCGGCGGCGACGCGTTCGTCTACTTCAACAACGACCTCGGCGGGCACGCCGTGCACGACGCCCTCACGCTCCTCGCCCTCGTGGGCGAGGAGCGCCCGGCGCTCGGCGCGTCGCCGTGACGCCCGTGCCCGGCGCGAGCCCCCGCCCCGGCGCCGAGCCGCCCGCTCGCCCGCAGCACGTGCGAACGCAGCGCGGCGTGCTCCCCCACGCGTGAGCGGGCGCGCGAGCGCGCCCGCGATATGGCTGCGACCATCCGGCACGCCGTCACGCACCGTGTGCCAGGGAGGTTCACCATGAGGAAGCGGATGGCAGCCGCCGTACTCTCGCTGGCGATCGCGATCCCCGCAGCGGCGGAGGGCGAGCGAGCCGCCGCGGCGCCGGATCTCGAGAAGCGCGTGGGGGAGCTCGAGGCGGCGTTCAACGCCCACGACGCGAACGCCCTGGCCGCGTTCTTCGCGCCGGACGGCACCTTCGTCAACCCGCGCGGTCAGCGCGCGTTCGGGCGGGAACAGGTGCTCGAGCGGTTCCGCGAGGATCTCGCCGGGCCGCTCAAGGGCTCGAAGCACCGCATCCGCATCGAGCGCGTCCGGACGCTCGGAGAGGCCGTGCTGCTCGACCTCGATCAGGACGTCACGGGGCCGAACCTCCCGGCCGCCGCTCCCCGTCCCGCCCACCCCCACGCCTCCGTCCTCATGAAGAAGGACGACTCCGGGCAGTGGATGGTGCTCGACGCGCGCGTCTACTTCTTCCTGCCCGGCGGACGACCCGGCGCCGCGCCCCCGGCCGCCCGCGGCGGTGCGAGAACGGGAGCCGGGCAGCGCTGAGCACGGCGGGCGATCCTCGCCCCTCTCGAGGGCTCCGGGGACGCCCGGCCGCCGACCCGTCCCGCCTCAGATCTCGAGCAGGATCCGCTCGGGATCCTCGATGGCGTTCTTCACCGCGATGAGGAACTGCACCGCCTCGCGTCCGTCGACGATGCGGTGGTCGTACGAGAGGGCGACGTACATCATCGGCCGCGCGACGATCGCGTCCCCCTCGACCACCGCGCGCTTCTCGATCTTGTGGAGCCCGAGGATCCCGGACTGCGGCGGGTTCAGGATGGGCGTCGAGAGCAGCGAGCCGTAGATGCCGCCGTTCGAGATCGTGAACGTACCGCCGGCGAGGTCGTCCATCGTGATGCGGTTGTCCCGCGCCTTCCTGGCGAGCTCGCCGATCGTCTTCTCCACGTCGGCGAAGGAGAGCGCGTCCGCGTCGCGCACGATGGGGACCACGAGCCCCTTGCCGCCGCCGACCGCCACCCCGATGTCGTAGTGGTCCTTGTAGACGATGTCGGTGCCGCGCACCTCCGCGTTCACCACCGGGAACGCGCGCAGCCCCTCGACCGCCGCCTTCACGAAGAAGGACATGAAGCCGAGCTTCACGCCGTGCTTCGCGAGGAACGTCTCCCCGTGCCGCTCGCGCAGCGCGAGCACGCGCGACATGTCGATCTCGTTGAAGGTGGTGAGGATCGCGGCGGTCTGCTGGGCCTCCACGAGCCGCCGAGCGACCGTGCGCCGGAGCGACGTCATCGCCACGACGCGCTCCCGGGCGGTCGCGCCGTCCCTGGGGGCCGGGGCGGGCGCGGGCGCGGGACCGCGCGCGGCCGCCGGCCGCTCGAGGGCGCGCACCACGTCCTCCTTGCGCACCTGGCCTCCGGGGCCCGAGCCCGCCACGGCGCCCAGCTCGAGCCCGTGCTCGGCGAGGAGCCGCCGCGCGCTCGGCGGGGCCCGGCGCGCACCCGCGGCGGGCACCGGGGCCGCCGGCGCGGTACGCACGGTCGGTGGGGCCGCTGCAGGCGGGGTCGGAGCAGGGGGCGGAGGCTCGGCCCGCGCCACGGGGACGACGCCACCCGGCGTGGGGCCCGAGCCGAGCGGGGATGTCGCGGCCGCCTCGCCGGCGGCGCCCTCCTCGAGCTCCGCGATGGCCTCCCCCACCGCGACGGTGTCGCCGGTGCGCTTCAGCACCCGCTTCAGGACGCCCGCGGCGGGCGCCGGGACCGCCACCGTGGCCTTCTCGCTCTCGACCTCGACGAGCGGCTCGTCCACCTGGACGCGCTCGCCTTCGTTCTTGAGCCACGCGCCGATGGTGGCCTGCGTCACCGACTCTCCGAGAGACGGGACCTTCAGCTGGATGGACATGATCTTCAGCGCTCCTGGGCGGCCGCGCGCTCCGCGCGGATCCGCGAGACGGGCTCTCCGAGGGCCTCGCGCACGAGCTGCTCCTGCTCGAGCCGGTGGCGCGTCGCCGACCCGGCCGCCGGGCTCGCCGACGGTCCGCGCGAGACGAGCGCGATCCGCGACGGGAGCCGCGGCGCGAGGTGGGCGTTCACGTAGTCCCACGCGCCCATGTTCGACGGCTCCTCCTGCGACCAGACGATCTCGACCCCCGGGCGGAAGCGCGCGATGGCGCTCCGCACCGACTCCACGTCGAGCGGGTAGAGCTGCTCGAGCCGTACGATCGCCGCGTGCCGCGCACCCTGAGCCTCCCGCGCGGCGGCGAGGTCGTAGTAGAGCTTGCCCGAGCACAGGACGACCCGCGTCGTCTCCGTTGGGTCGACCCAATCGTCGTCGATCACGGGGCGGAAGCGCTCCTGCGCGAGCTGATCGAGCGGCGACACGACCTTCGGGTGCCTGAGGAGGCTCTTCGGCGACATCACCACGAGCGGCTTGCGGTACGGCGAGCGCACCTGGCGGCGCAGCGCGTGGAAGTACTGGGCGGGGGTGGTGAGGTTCACCACGCGCCAGTTGTCGTCCACGGAGAGCTCGAGGAAGCGCTCGAGCCGCGCGGACGAGTGCTCCGGACCCTGCCCCTCCATGCCGTGAGGGAGGAGCAGCGCGAGCCCGGAGAGCCGGTTCCACTTGGCCTCTCCGGAGGAGAGGAACTGGTCGATGATGACCTGCGCCGCGTTCACGAAGTCGCCGAACTGCGCCTCCCAGACGGTGAGCGCGTCCGGCATCTCGAGGCTGTAGCCGTACTCGAACCCGAGCGCGCCCGCCTCCGAGAGCAGGCTGTCGCGGATCTCGACCGGACCCTGGCCGCTCCGCAGATGGGCGAGCGGCGAGTACGGGATGCCCGACTCGTGGTCGTAGAGCACCGCGTGCCGGTGGCTGAAGGTGCCGCGTCGCGTGTCCTGGCCGGAGAGCCGGATGCGCGTGCCCTCCCACGCGAGCGTGCCGAGCGCGAGCTCCTCCGCCATCGCCCAGTCCACCGGCTTCTCGCCGCGCACCATCTGGGCGCGCGCCTCGAGCACCTTCGCGAGCTTCGGGTGAACGCGGAAGCCGCGCGGGACCTCGACGAGCAGGTCGCCCACCTTCCGCAAGACGTCCGGCGCGACGCCGGTCTGCGGCTCCTCGCGGCCCATCGCCCCGCCGCGGAAGTCCTTCCAGAACCCGGTCATCGGCGGGGCGCCCGCCTGGACCGCGATCTTCGCCGAGTCGTGGTACGCCTCCTCGAGCCGCGCGCGGTAGCGCGCGACCATCTGCTCGAGCTCGCCGGCCGCGAGCGTCCCCTCCTTCACGAGCGCCTGCGCGTAGAGCGCCTTCAGGGTCGGCTTGCGCGCGATGGCCCGGTACATGACGGGCTGGGTGAACGCCGGCTCGTCCCCCTCGTTGTGGCCGTGCCGCCGGTAGGTCCACAGGTCGATCACCACGTCCCGGTGGAAGCGCTGGCGGAAGTCGACGGCGATCAGCACCGCCTGGGCGACCGCCTCCATGTCCTCGCCGTTCACGTGGATGATGGGGATCTGCAGCATGCGCGCGGGGCCGGTGCTGTAGGTCGTCGAGCGCGCGTCGCGGGGCGAGGTCGTGAAGCCGACCTGGTTGTTCACGATGACGTGGATCGTGCCGCCCACCGTGTACGCCTCGAGCTCCGACATCTGGAGCGACTCGGCGACGACGCCCTGGGCCGCGAACGCCGCGTCGCCGTGGACGAGGATGGGCAGCGAGCGCTGGCGCCCGGTGTCGCTGTAGCGATCCTGCTTCGCGCGCACCCGCCCCTGCACCACCGTGTCGATCCACTCGAGGTGGCTCGGGTTGAACGCGAGCGACAGGTGCACGAGGACGCCCTCGGCGCTCTCGCGGTCCGAGGAGTAGCCGAGGTGGTACTTCACGTCGCCCCCGCCGGCGTTCACGATGGCCGCGTCGCGGAACTCGGCGAAGATGTCGCGGAGCGGCTTGCCGACCACGTTGGCGAGCACGTTGAGCCGCCCGCGGTGCGCCATGCCGATGACGACGTTGCGCACCCCGTGGCCGATGGCCCGATCCACCGCGAGCTCGAAGAGCGGCAGGAGCCCCTCGGCGCCCTCCACGCTGAAGCGCTTCGCGCCGAGGAACTTCGTCCCGAGGTACTGCTCGAGCGTCTCCGCCTCGACGAGCTTCTCGAGCAGCCGCTTCTTCACCCCGGCGTCGAGCGACACGCGGTTGCGCGTGCGCTCCATCCGCTGCTCGAGCCAGCCGCGCAGGTCGGCGTCGTGCATGTGCGCGAGCTCGACGCCGATCGTCCGGCAGTAGGTCTCCTCCAGCCTCGCCACGAGCTGGCGGAGCGTGTCACCGCGGTGCCCCTCCGGGTCCGCCGCGGGCCGGTCGAGGTCCGCCTCGGAGAGCCCGAACGCCGCGAGCGAGAAGCGCTCCGCGCGGCGGGTGAGCGCAAGGGGATCGAGGTCGGCCCGCAGGTGGCCGTACTCGCGGTACGCGGTGACGAGCCGGTCCACCCGCGCCTGGAACGCGGCGTCCGCCGACGCGGTCGCCGCAGCAGCAGGGGCGGCGTGCGCGGCCCCGTTCGGCCGCCGAGGCGCGAACGCCTCCGGCGCCGGCTCGCTGCCCGGGGAGGCCGGCAGCGCCTCGAAGTACCTGCGCCAGCGCTCGTCCACCGCGCTGGGCTCGGCGAGCCACTCGTAGTACAGCTTCTCGACGAAGCTCAGGTTGTTGGCGCTCGGCGCCGGGACGGGAAGATCGGTCTCGGGTGATGACATGTCGCGACATAACTTAACTGGCCGACCGAACGCCGCCTCGTGGAACGGTGCCGCAACGAGCTTCCCCGGTGATCTCGCCCCCTCTGCTGATCTGGCGCACCCCGTCCGGTGAGCGCCGGGCCGCGTGGCTCTCGCAGCTCGTGCCTGCGCCGGCGCGGGCGGGCGCCGCCGACGACCGCACCACCGCCGCGGCCGCCGTCGCGCGCGCCAGCAGCGGGGAGGCCCTCGTGTACGAGGGCGATTATCACAATGCGCGACAGCTCCTCACCGCCATGGCGCGGCGGCTCGCCCGCCCCGGCCAGGCCCCCTCCGGCGCCAGACGGCGCGGCCGCCCTGCGCCTGGCGCCCGGCGGCCCGCACTCCCGCTCCCTCCCCCCACCCAGGACCTTGCGTCGGAGTTCCGGCGGGAGCGCGCGCTGAAGCGGCTCGAGCACGAGGTGCTCACCCGCCTCGTCGTACCGGTCGAGGCGGGCTGGCGCGTCGCGCTCCCGCGCGCGCCGGACGTGGCCTCCGCCTGCGAGGAGGCCCTCGGCCCCATGCCGCAGGCGCCCGGGCTCCTGCCGCTGCGGGAGCTGCTCGGGATCGTCGGGGCGCACGAGTGGCGGCGGCGCGGCGTCGAGGTGCGGGCCCTCGGCGCGCGCGTCCACCCGCGCTACGGCGTCTACGCTCCGGTGCGCGCCGAGTACGTGGACCTCGTCGCTGCCGCGGCCGCCGAGTGGCCGGTCGCGGGGAAGCGGGCCTACGACGTCGGCACCGGCACGGGCGTGCTGGCGCTCGTCCTCGCCCGCGCCGGCGCGCGGGTCGTCGCGACCGACGTCGAGTCCGCCGCGGTCGCGTGCGCCCGCGAGAACGCGGCGCGGCTCGGGCTCGCGGATCGCGTCGAGGTGGTGCAGGCGGATCTCTTCCCCGAGGACGGCGCGCCGGTCGAGCTCGTCGTCTCGAATCCGCCCTGGCTGCCCGCCGAGGCGGCCTCGCCCCTGGAGCGCGCGGTGTACGACCCCGGCGGCAGGTTCCTCGACCGGCTCCTCCGCACGCTGCCCGCGCGGCTCGCGCCGGGCGGCGAGGCCTGGATCGTCATCTCGGATCTCGCCGAGCGGCTCGGGCTCCGGCCCCCCGGCGCCGTCGAGGCGCTCGCCGTCGCCGCGGGGCTCGTGGTCCGCGACGTGCGCGAGACGCGCCCGGCGCATCCGCGGGTCCAGGATCGCGAGGACCCGCTCCACGCCGCGCGCGCGGCGGAGCGGACCCGCCTCTACCGGCTCGGCGCGGCGCCCCCGGGCTGAGCCCGGGTGGGCCGCGCGCCGCCCGTCAGGATGCCGGGCCGCGGCAGCGCGAGCGGCGGGGCGCGCAGCGCGAGGGGCTGCGGCCGCGCGGGCGTGGCGGCGAACGCGCGGAGCACGCCCTCCACCGGCCGCCGCGGGGGAGCGCGCACCTCGAGACCATAGCCGAGCCTGAACATGATCTGGGGCGCGCCGCGCTCCCCGATCGCCTCGCGCAGCCGGTGGCGCAGGTCGGGGAGCTCGATGACCTGGGAGAAGTACGACGCGTAGAGCCCGGCGCAGGTGGCGCGGAGCAGCACGCGCTGCAGCGCCTCGCCGGCGGCGATCCAGCCGGCCTCCGCGTCGTCCGGCGTGGACAGGACGAGCAGGGCCTTCGTCCCGATCGCCCGGCGCCGGTCGCGGTCCGCCTCCGCGCGGCCGGTCCCCGCGAAGCGCACGGCGAGCGGGTGCACGAAGGCGGCGGCGTCGCTCATGCCGTAGGAGTAGCCCGGCAGGCCGTCCTGGCGGCTCGACGAGTTGGAGCGCGTCCAGGCGGCGAGCTCGGCCCGGAACCTGCCGCTCGCCCACTGGAGCCGGTCGCCCTCGGCCACGATCTCCGACACCGCTCGCCGCTCGCGCTCCTCGACGACCCGCAGGGACACGTGCTCCCGGCGCGCCTCGCGGAGCAGCGCCGTGAGGAGGCCGTCCGGTGGCTCGCGGCCGTCGAGCGGGAGCCGGTTCGTGCGCCGCAGCGGGATGGCGCGGAACATGGCCTCGGCCTCCGGCGTGGACGCCCAGCGCTCCTCGAGCCGCACCCGCGCGACGAGGCCGTCCGCGCGATGGGCGGGCATGGTCTCGACCGACAGGGTGTGGCCGAAGTGCTGGGCGGCGACGCGCAGGTTCACGAGCGCCGCGCCGCACGCCATGAGGAGCTGCCGGCCATCGGGGTCTGCGGCGGGGAGCGCGCGCGAGGCGTCGGCGAAGACTCGGACCTCGTCCCCCTCGATCTCGAAGATCCAGGGCTGGGTGTTGTGGCGCGACGGCGCGAGCACCGCGTAGCGGAGCAGTGACCGCAGGCGATCCGCGGCCCCGTCGCCCTCGCGGAACCCTCCCTCCGCGGGGTGCCCCGCGTGCTCCCTGCGCATTTGACGCTCCGCGTCAGCCCGGAGCCGGGCTGGTGATACTGTGGCTATGCCCGCGCCCTGCCCCGCGCGAGTCCCCTGCCGGGCGACTCCGCCGGCGGTACGCCCGCGCCGCGCCGGATCGCGTGGTAGACCACCCGAGGAGGCCCGATCCTGAACGACATCCTCGTCGAGCTCGCCATCGTCCTCGCCCTCGTGCTGGCGAACGGCGTCTTCTCCGGCGCCGAGATCGCGGTGCTCTCGATCCGAAGGACGCGGCTCGCCCAGCTCGTCGAGGAGGGCAGCGCGGCCGCGCGCGCGGTGAGGAAGCTGCGCGACCGGCCGGAGCAGTTCCTCGCGACGGTGCAGGTCGGCATCACGGTCATCGGCGCCACCGCGGCCGCGTTCGGCGGCGCCTCGCTCGCGCGGAGGATCGCCCCCGCGATCGCCACCCTCCCCGGCCTCGCGCACTACGCGGAGGCGATCGCGCTGGGCCTCGTCGTCGCCGCCGTCTCCTACCTGTCCCTCGTGCTCGGCGAGCTCGTCCCCAAGTCCATCGCGCTGCGGGCGGCCGAGCGCTACGGCCTCGCCATCGCCCGGCCGCTCCTCGGGATCGCGCAGGTCGCCCGGCCGCTCGTGTGGGTCCTGACGCAGTCCTCGAACCTGCTCCTCCGGCCGTTCGGTGATCGGACCACCTTCACGGAGTCGCGCCTGTCCGCCGAGGAGCTCGAGCAGCTCGTCGACGAGGCCGGCCGGGCGGGGGCGCTCGACGCTCCGACCGCCGAGATCGCCTCGCGCGCGCTGGCCTTCCGCGATCTCACGGCGGGGGACGTGATGGTGCCGCGGAGCCGGGTGGTCGCGCTGCCGCGGGACGCGTCGCAGGAGGACCTGAAGCGAATGCTCCTCGAGGAGGGGCACTCGCGCATGCCCGTGTTCGACGGCACCCTCGACAACCTGATCGGCTACGTGATGGCGAAGGACCTCGCCGCGATGGCGTGGGAGCGGCAGCTCATCGTCCTCGACGACCTCCTCCGCCCGGTGCACTTCGTCCCGGAGGCGGCCAAGGCGGTCCACGTGCTGCGCGACCTCCAGCGCCGCCGCACGCAGATCGCCGCGGTGGTGGACGAGCACGGCGGCATCGCGGGGCTCCTCACCCTCGAGGACCTCGTCGAGGAGCTCGTCGGCGACATCTTCGGCGAGACGGAGGAGCCCGAGGCGCTCTGGCACACCGAGGCGGACGGCGCCGCGCTCGTCCGCGGCGAGGCGCCCATCCGCGAGGTGAACCGCGGCCTCGCGCTCGACCTCCCGGAGGGCGAGGACTACACGACCGTCGCCGGCCTGTGCATCGCGCTCGCCGGCGCCGTACCCGAGCGCGGCGCGCGGCTGCGCACCGACGACGGGACCGAGATCGAGATCGTCGAGGCGTCGCCGCGGCTGGTGCGGCTCGTGCGGATCCGGCCGAAGGCCCCGAGCAGCGAGGAGGACGAGGCGGCCGGGGAGTAGGCTCGGCATGGTTCGCACGGGGGCTGCGCCCCCGCTCGCCGGGTCCCGTGCGCCGCCGCGAGCGGCTTCGCCGCTTCCGCGGCGTCGCCCCGGCGGGCTCGCTTCGCTCGCCTACCCTGCGCCGAGCGCCCTCAGCTCCGGCGTCTCCGCCCGCAGCCGGCCGCGGGCGATCGCCCAGCGGAGCGTGTCCTTCACCATCTCGTCGAAGGGCCGGATCCCGTAGCCCAGCTCGCGCTCCGCCTTCGCGCTCGACACGAACGTGTAGAGCGCGGCGGCGCGGACGAGCTCGCGGGTCATCGCGGCCTGGCCGCCGCCGAGGCGGGCGAAGAGCTCCTGCAACCCCGCCGCGGCGAGCGCGGCGGCGAGCGGGATACGCGGCGGCGCCTTCACGCCGGACAGCTCGGCGACCCGGGTGACGAGCTCGCTCACGCGCAGGTTGTGGCCGCCGAGGACGTAGGTCTCGCCGGGCCTCCCGCGCAGGAGCGCCGCCACGTGACCGCGCGCGACGTCGCGCACGTCGCAGAACGACGCGCCGCCCTCCACGTAGGCGGGGATGCGCCGCCGCACGAGCGCCACGACCGTCGCCGCGGACGAGCCGTGCACGTCGCCGGGCCCGAGCACGTAGGCGGGGCGCACGACCACGACGGGGAGCCCGCGGGCGGCGAGCGCGAGCGCGACCTGCTCGCCGCGGAGCTTCGAGACGAAGTACGGGATGCCGAGCGCCTCGGCGTTGCCGGCGGAGGTCTCGTCGGCGATCCGCGCGTCGCGGGTCCCCCCGAGCACCGCGGTGGACGAGGTGAGCACCGCGCGCGCGACCCCCGACTCCCTCGCGGCCCCCAGCACGACCTCGACGGAGCGCGCGTTCGCCGCCATGAGCGCCTCGGGCGCGGCGCGGAAGCCGGCGAGACCGGCGGTGTGGACCACGGCGTCACAGCCGTCGAGCGCGGCCCGGACCGCCTCCGGATCGAGCGCGTCGCCGCGCGCGAGCTCCAGCGGCGCGGCATCGCCCTCCGGCGAGGCGAGGGCTTCCAGCCCCGAGGTGTCGGAGCGCTCCCGCGCCAGCGCGCGGACCGCGTGCCCGCTCGCGAGGAGCTCGCGGGCGACGGCGCCTCCGAGGAATCCCGTGGCGCCGGTCAGGAGGACGCGCATCGCGCGCTGGACGGCGGCGCCGAGTGGCGCTCGATCGTGTCGAGCAGCACGCCCAGCTCGAACGGCTTCGAGAGATAGCCGTTGACCCGAGGGAGCGGCATCGCGGGGGTGGACGCCGCCGCGGTCATGAGGACGATGGGGATGTCGCGCAGCGTCGCGTCCTCGCGCAGCGCGTCGATGAGCTGCGCGCCGTTCATGACCGGCATCACCAGATCCACCACGATGAGGTCGGGGGGCGCCGCGTCGCGGAGCCAGCGAAGCGCCTCCTTGCCGTTCTCGACCGGCGCGACGGCGTAGCCCTCGGAGACGAGGCACTCGGCCACGCTGTCTCTGATGCCGTCGTCGTCCTCGACGAGGAGGATGGAGCGGTTCATGTTCATGGGTCGGGACGGGCAGTTATACCCTGCCCCCCGAGGGGACGGCCGGCTCCGATGGGGAACCGTGCACTGGAGCAGGCGATCGGCGCCCCACCCGGTGACACGCCGGCGTCCAGCGGGACGGTGGCTCAGATCTCGAGCGTGCTCCCCGGCTGCGTCTCGAAGATCGGGACGGCGGGCGCGCCTCCGATCGGCGGGTGGCCCGGTGGGAGCCGGGGCGCGGCGGGAGAATGCCCGAGCGGCTCCTGGGACGCGCTCTCACCCGCCGGCCCGCCGCAGCCGTGCACCGCCCGGAGCTCGCCCACCATCGCCTCGAACCGTTCGCGGGCGTTCGCGTCGCCGCCGTGCAGGGCAGCGAAGTACTCCCGGGCGAGCTCGGGGTCCTGCAGCATCCGGGCTGCCGTGAGCCCGGAGCACAGGTCGGTCTCCGTGCCGTGTGAGCGGCGGGCGGAACCGATCACGACCCCGAGGGCCAAGGCCGCGACGACGACGGCAAAGCGCTTCATGACCCCTCCCGGGCGAGGGAAACCCCACCCCTGGAGATCGATGTAAGCGCGACCTAGTCTCGCAGCCCGGCTGCACGTGCGCCCGGTAGGGGCTCGGCTTTGCACGCTCCGTGCGTTCGCGGACGAACCGGACGCTTCAGGGACGGAAGCGTCTCTCGATGCGGTGGCGGAGCTGGTCGAGCAGTGCCTCGGGCGAGGTGCCAGAGGACGGATCCACCGCGAGGCGAAGCTTCGCGCCGGGCGCCACCGGCGCGTCGGCGGAGAGCACCCCGCCGCGGGATGTGCCGAGCGACAGCGCCTCTCCGGGAACGTCGACGCCGTACTGGACGAGGTACAGCTCGGCGAAGCGGCGGAGCAGCTCTCCGGCGGTCAGCCGCTCGCGCTCTGCCGGGAGCATCTGGAACCCGATCGCCGTGCCGGCGAGCTGCGCGGTCACCTCCGCGACGAGCCCGAGCCTGAGGGCGTGCGGCGCGAGCGCCTCGAGCCCGTCGAGCTCGCCGTATCGCCAGTAGCTCCGCAGGATGGCGCCGCAGCCGGGGCAGACGACGCCGTGGCGCTCGTCGAGCCCGCGGGTGCGGAGGAGGTGCTGCGCCGGACCGCTCGCGCCGCAGCCCGCGCAGGCCTCGGCCGGCCCGAGCGTGGCGAGCACCGCGCGCGCGAGCGCCGCGACCTGCTCGCGCTCGAGCGCGATGCGGACGCCTGCGAGGAGCTCCGCCTCGGCGAGCTGGACACCCGCCACGACCTCCTCGCCGTGGGCGCGAGCGCCGAGCACGAGGTGCCGCGGCAGCCGCGCGAGCGCGCGCGCGAGCTCGGGCGCGTCGGGCAGCGCCGGACGCAGCCGCTCCCACGCCGCGCTCCAGCCCTCGGCCCGCGCGATCGCGTCCGGCGGCCGTCCCCCAGCCTCCTCCGCGAAGAACGCGAGGAGCGTCAGCGCCGCCTCGGCCGGCGACGCCTGCGCCGCATCCTCGAGCTTGCGCGCGAGGTCGCGCGCCGCGGGCGTGGCGCGCTGCCGCTCGAGCCGCGCCGCGCCCATCCGCACGAGGCCGCCCTCCGCCAGCGGGTCGAACGCCCGCCGCGCGCCGGTCGGTCCGCGTCTCTCGATCTTCGTCATGAACGCCGTCCTCGCGCGCGCGACCGCGCGCGCCGCCGTGCCCAGCAGCCCGAGGCGGCCGAGCGCGTCCGCGTACGCCGCGCGCGCCTCGTCGGCGAGCTCGACGTGCGTCTCCCCGAGGAGGTCCCCGCCCGCCTGCGCGCGGCGGCGCGACTCGGCGAGGAGCCGCGCCGTGTCGCTCCGCAGGAGCCGCTCCCGCTCGCGCCCGAGCGCCGCGCGGATCCGCTCGAGCGCGCTCGTCCGCCGGTCGAGGTGGGCGCGCCGCTCCTCGGGCGAGACGTCCGGGTCGAGCTCTCCCGCGCCGAGCCGCTCCGCCATCAGCTCGAGCGTGGCGAGATCGCCAGCCTCGTACGCCGCGTTCGCGCGCGCCATGAGCTCGCCGAGCCGCTCGCGCGCGCCGTCCTCCTGCGCGAGGTCGGGGTGGAGCAGGCGGGCGAGGCTCCGGTGCAGCCGCTTCAGCGCGAGCGCCTCGGGCTCGAGCATCGCGGCTGCCTCCTCCGCGTCCCCCCCGTCACCGGCCTCGCCCTCGCGCTCGGCTCCGTCGTCGTCCTCGGCCTCGGAGCGCCGAACCCGGGCGGCGCGCGCCGCCGCGGCGGCCGCGGAGAGCGGGCCGCCGGAGCGTCGTGCCCCCGCCTGCGGTGCCGTCGCGCCGCCGTCACGGAGCTCGCCCTCGAGCACGGCGAGCCGGCCCTCGAGGGCCTGGATGCGCCGGACCAGCCGCTCGGCGGCGTGGAGCTCCTGGAAGGCCTCTCCGAGCGACCGCTCGTAGGCGCGCGCGAAGTCGGCGAGCGTGGCCGAGAGCGCCTCGACCTCGAGGTCGAGCGCGGTCACCTCCTCGAGCGTCGAGCGGAGCCGCGCCTCGGCGGCGAGCGTGGCCGGGTCGGGGGCGGGCCGCCCGACGTGCACCAGCGCCGAGCGCGCCCGCGAGTCGCCCATCGGCGACCGTTCTATCACCGGCCGGCGCCGGCCGCGAACCGCCCCGCCTCGCTCGCCGGCCCGGGGCGCCGGGACAGCTGCCACGCGCCGTAGGCGACGAGCACGATCACGGCGTACTGCGCGGGCGTGAGCCCGAGGTAGCGCGCGTCCGCGTAGACCACGTCGCGCGCGCGTAGGAAGTCGAGCAGGAAGCGGGCGAGGCCGTACACCACCGCGAGGAGACCGAGCAGCCGGCCGCGCAGGATCCCGCGGCGGTGGAGCACCCACAGCACCGCGCCGAGCGACAGGAGCACGATGGCCTCGTAGAGGCCGAGGTCGTGGCGCCCGCCGTCCGGGAAGCGCACCGCCAGGAAGAAGTCGCTGTGGATGCCTGGGTGGTCGTGCACCGTGAAGCAGCCGACGCGGGCGATGCCCCAGCCCGGCGCGACGCCGAGCGCGAACGCGTCCCCGTAGTCGTGGAAGCGGATCTTCTTGCGCCGGAAGTAGAAGGCCGCGGCGAGGACGCCGCCGAGGAGCCCTCCCATCGACGAGAGGCCCTCCCAGAACTTGAGGATGCGCCAGGGGTCCTCGAGCTCCTCCGGGTGGTAGAAGAAGAGGTGCACGAAGTGCCCGGCGAGGACCCCCGTGAGCACCCCGACCACCGCGAAGTCCAGGATGACCTGAGGGTTCCTGCCGGTCTCGCCGGCGCCGCGCGCGGCGAGCTTCACCGCGGCGAGGATCCCGAGCGCGGACAGCACGCCGAAGGACTGGATGGTGAAGGGACCGAGCGACAGGCTCGGCAACTCGAACCACGGGATGAGGGCGAGCGGCATCGGGCCCGTGTTTACGACCGACCACTCGCCCGGCCAAGAGAAAATGCTGACCCCTCCCTCCCCCTGACGGACGCGGCCGCTCGGTGGCCTCCGCCAGCGGGCCCTCCGCGCCGCCCGAGCCCCCGGGCGCGTCCCGCGCAATTGTGGCGCCCCGCCGCGCCCCGCCGCGGTGGCGTCCCGAGCCCGCGCGTGCGCTATGAGCGGGCAGGGAGCGAGGGCATGGCGGAGATCCCGGAAGGCCTGCGCGAGCTCGCGGCGACGCTCTTCCCGGGCGCAGCGCTCGAGGCGGTCGAGCCGCTCGCGGCGGACGCGGCGGGCGGCGAGGCGGAGAAGGCGATCGGCTACGGCGAGCCGCTGCGCGTCACGGTCCGCCTCCCGGACGGCGCGCGCCGCCGGTTCGTCTTCCGGACGCAGCGCGCCGACGCCTTCGGCCACGACCGCCGGGCGGACCGCCTCGAGGGTGCGCTCCTCTCCCACGAGCTCTTCAACGCGCTCCCCGCCCACGTCCGCGCGCTCGACGTCGGGGTGGCGAAGGCGGACGGGCGCTTCCTCTCGCTCTCCGGGACCGGCGAGCCCTACCTCGTCACCGACTTCGCGGAGGGCGCGCTGTATGCGGAGGACCTGCGGCGCCTCGCGCGCGGAGGCGCCGCGCTGCCGCTCGACCTCGCGCGCGCGGACGCGCTCGCGGGCTACCTCGCCGCGCTGCACGGGGAGAAGCTCGACGACGCGATCGCGTGGCGGCGCGCGGTGCGCGATCTGGTGGGGCACGGCGAGGGGATCTTCGGGATGGTGGACGGCTATCCGCCCGCGGTGCCCGCCGCGCCGCCCGAGCGGCTCCGGGCGATCGAGGAGCGCTGCCTCGCCTGGCGCTGGCGGCTCCGCGAGCGGCCCGCGCGCCTCGCCCGCACCCACGGCGACTTCCACCCCTTCAACATCGTGTTCCGCCCGCCCGGCGCCGGCGAGGACGGCTCGGGCTTCGCGCTCCTCGACGCCTCCCGCGGCGGCAAGGGCGATCCCGCCGACGACGTCGTCGCGCTGGCGGTGAACTACCCGTTCTTCGCGCTCGATCACCCCGGCGCCTGGCGCGCGCTCGGCCTGCTGTGGCGCCGCTTCTGGGGCCGCTACCTCGCCGCGAGCGGCGACGCAGCGGTGCTCGAGAGCGCGCCGCCCTACCTCGCCTGGCGGGCGCTCGTGCTCGCCTCGCCGCGCTTCTACCCGCGCCTCACCGCCGCCTCGCGCGACGCCCTCCTCGGCCTCGCCGAGCGCGCGCTCGACGCCGGGCGGCTCGACCTCGACGCGCCAGCGGCGCTCTTCACGGAGGACGGGGCGTGACGCACGGGCCCGGCGGCGGTGCGGTCGTGTGGGTGACGGGGCTCCCCTCGTCGGGCAAGTCCACCTTCGCGCGCCGCCTGCGGGCGCGGCTCGCCGCCCGGGGGCGGCCCGCGGCGCTCCTCGACGGGGACGCGGTGCGCGCCGCGCTGCACCCGGCGCCCGGCTACGAGCCGGCCGCGAGGGCGGCGTTCTACGAGACGCTCGGCGATCTCGCGCTGCTGCTCGCGGCGGACGGGCTCGTCGCCGTCGTGGCCGCCACCGCGAGCCGGCGCGCCTTCCGCGACCGCGTGCGCGCGCGAGCGCCCCGCTTCGTCGAGGTCCACCTGGCGGTGCCCGCGGAGCTCTGCGCCGCGCGCGATCCGAAGGGCCTGTGGGCGCGCGCCCGGGCGGGCGAGGCGCCGGAGCTCCCCGGCGCCGGCCGCGCGTACGAGCCGCCCGTCGCGCCGGAGGTGGTCGCGACGGGCGGTGAGGACGACGCCGCGCTCGAGGCCGCGCTGGCGGCGCTCGGGTGAGACTCATCATCAGAGCTCGATCCCGACCCCTCCGACGACGCCGAAGGTCGTGCCGCCGGCCTCGTAGGTCGAGCGCGTCGTGGTTGCGCCGCCCGAGGACGGCACCGCGACGTCCTTCTTCACGAGATCCCAGCGCGCGAACGGCGCGCCGGAGAGGACGAGGCGCGTCGGGCCGAGCGGCAGGCGCAGGGACAGCGTGGGGCGGACGCCGACGTAGGGCAGCCAGACCGACTGCGCGTCGGTGCCGATGTTCGTGATGCGGTGCCCGCCGAGCTCGCCGAGGAAGTCCACGCGGACGAGGTCGGTGACGTCCCACTTGAAGCCGACGAGCGGCGTGAGGACGAAGCTGTCCGTCGCCTCGCGGAACGAGCCCTCGTACAGCGCGCCCACGTCGAGCCAGCCGAGGCGGAGGAGCGCGGAGGCGCCGTAGGTGTCGAGGTTGCCGTCGAGCGTGTCCCGATCGAGCGTCTCCACGCCGTGCTTCAGCCCGAGCACGTCGTAGCGGGAGGCGCCGCCCCAGACGCCGAGCGTGAGGGACCAGCCCGAGTTGGGGGCGGTGTCGGCGGCCGCGAGGCGAGGCCCCGCGAGGGCGAGGGCAGCGGCGATGATGAAGAGGCGGGGGGTGCGCATGAGCCACTCCTGTCGTCGAAGAACCACGATGTCGTCCGTCCCGGTCAGCTCCGCTCGCAGGGCGGCGGCGCCTCCGGGGCGTGATCCCGCCCATTCGACGGGATGGGCAGGCGTGGAGCAAGAACCGCACCGCCGCGCCCGGTTCGGCGGCGGGCCCGCGGCGCCGCTCTGCTATCCTCGCCCACATGGTCGCTCTCGATCCGGTCACGTTCGTCCGCTCGACCCCGCCGTTCGACGGGCTCCCGCAGGACGCGTTCGACCACGCTGCGCGCGCCATCGAGATCGTGTTCCACCCGGCCGGCACGCGGCTCCTCACCCGCGGCGGGGAGCCCTCGCAGCACCTGTACGTGATCCGCAAGGGGGCGGTCCGGCTCGAGCGCGAGGGCCAGACCGTGCAGCTCCTCGAGGAGGGCGAGATCTTCGGCTTCACCTCGCTCATCTCGGGCGAGGCGACGCTCGACGTGACCGTCGAGGAGGATCTGCTCGCCTACCGCCTGCCCCAGTCGGAGTTCGAGAAGCTGCTCGCGCACGCGGCCTTCGCGGGCCACTTCGCCTCGGGGCTCGCCGAGCGCCTCCGCAACAGCCTCGAGCGCTCGCAGGTGGCGAGCTTCCAGCCCGACCTCGGCGTCCCCGTCGCGACCCTGCTACGCGGCCGCGGGCCCGTGCGCGTCCCGGCGACCGCCACGGTGGGCGAGGCGGCGCGGGTCATGGCCGAGCGCTGCGTGGGGTCGGCGCTCGTGGACTCGGATCCGCCGGGCATCGTGACGGATCGTGACTTCGGGCGTCGCGTGCTCGCGATGGGACGCGGCCCCGAGACGCCCGTGGTCGAGGTCGCGAGCGCGCCGCTCCGCACCGTGCCGGCGGAGACGCCGGTGTACGAGGCGTGGCGCATCCTCCTCGACTCGGGGGTGCACCACCTCCCGGTCACGCGGGGCGGAGAGATCACAGGCGTGCTCTCGTCCACCGACCTCCTGCGCTTCACCGCGGCGGGACCCGTGGCGGTGATGCGCAGCGTCGAGCGGCTCGCGAGCCGGGAGGCGCTGCCGGGGTACGGGGCGCGCGTCGCGGAGATGGCGTCGGCGCTGTTCGCGGGCGGGCTCGAGCCGATCGTGATCGGCGGGTTCGTGGCGCGCCTCAACGACACGCTCCTCGCCCGCATCCTCCGCATGGCCGAGGCCGACCTCGGCGCGCCCCCGACGCCCTACACCTGGCTCGCCTTCGGCTCCGAGGGGCGCATGGAGCAGACGCTCCTCACCGATCAGGACAACGCGCTCGTCTACGGTGAGGACACGCCGGCCGCCCGCGCCTACTTCGCGCGCTTCGCCGAGCGCGCCATCGCGGACCTGCAGGCGGCCGGGTTCCCGCGCTGCCCGGGCGGCTACATGGCGACGCGCTGGCAGGGCCCGCTCGAGGAGTGGCGCGAGCGGTTCCGCGGCTGGCTCGAGAAGCCCACCCCCACCGCGCTCCTCGAGGCGTCGATCTTCTTCGACTTCCGGCCCGTGTACGGCGGCCTCGACGTGTCGATGCTCCACGCGCTCGCCGGCCGGGCGGCCGGCGCGCGCACCTTCCTCTCCGCCATGGCGAAGAGCGCCCTCACCTTCCGACCGCCGGGCGGGCTCGTGCTCCGGATCCGCGGCGACGCCTCGAAGGTGGACCTCAAGCTGAAGGGCATCAGCTCGATCGTCTTCCTGGCCCGCGTCTACGGCCTCGAGGCCGGGGCGCGCACGTCCAACACGCTCGGCCGCCTGCGCGCCGCCTGCGAGGCGGGGCTCATCGCGAAGGACACGCTCGAGAACCTCTCGGAGGCGTACGGGTTCCTCCTGAGGCTGCGCCTGCGCGAGCAGCTCCGGATGATCGCCGAGGGCCGCCCGCCCGTGAACGTCGTCTCGATCGCCGATCTGTCCTCGCTGGAGCGCAGCCGGCTCCGCGACACGTTCCGCGCGATCGAGGACTGGCAGGAGCGGGCGGCCTACCACTACCGCACCGACATGTTCTGACCCGGCGCACGATCCCGGGCCTGCGACGGGGGTGCTCGCTCCTCGCGGCTCCGGCGTACCGAGGCAGTCTCAGGATTCGTCACATCTTCGGCTGCTGACCCGAGGGAGCGGCTTCGGTCGGCCGAGCGGCGCACCGCGCGCTCCGGCTCGGCATCGACGGGTCAGCACGCGCGCGCCGGGAACGCTCCGGGCGGAGCACTGCGGGCGACAGAGCGGTGAGCGTCACCGGCGGGGGCGCAGGGGTTCGGAAGCCCGGAAGTACGCGAGCGGCGAGTCGTCGCTCTGGCCGCGCGGCCATGCGACCCAACCCCGGTTCGCCGGAGGTTCTCCCAACTCCGGGCGGGCTGCCGCAGGGTCACGGCGCCCACATTCCCAGCTGCCTGACGGGACGCAGCGGCGCCACGTCAGCGCGCGAGAGCGACGATGGCCCGTCGCCCGCGTCGCGGCGGAAGCGATCCATGTGCTCGCGCCCGAAGGTGCTCTCTGCGTGAAGCAGGTTGTGAGCTCGGCAGGCGAGCCGAAGATTCTCGATCGTGGACGGCCCCCCGAGGGCGGCGGGCTGGATGTGGTCGAGCTCGAGCTTCCAGCGGCTGTTGCAGCGACAGCCGTCCGGGCCGACCCAGGCGCAGCGCCCGCCATCGCGCGTCCACACCGCGCGGCGCACTATCGCCGGGATCGTGGTCCTCTCCGCCGGCGGCTTCGCCGGGGTCTTCTTCGTCGCGGCGGCCTTCGTCGTCCCGGCCTGCTTCACTTCCTTCGTCTTCCGCTTCGACGCGACAGCGCCTTTGCGCTTGCCGTGCTTTTCGATCGCGCAGCGGATCGCCTCGTGGAGCACCGCCGCGAGGTCGCCGTCCGGGACCTTGTGCGACAGAAGCGACCGGAGCGTCTCGAGGTCCTCCTTGCAGGCGCGGTCGAGGGTGACACGGAGCGACCAGTGGCTCTCCGAGACGGCGAGCGTCTCGGCCCGTCGCTTCGGCTGCGCGACGGGGGGCGGGGGCGCCGGCAGCGCGCCGGCCGCGGGTCCCGGTTCGAGGGTCGGCTTCGCGGTGCCGCGCTCGGTCGTCGTCTCAGCCTGCCCAGTTCGAAGCTCCGGAGACGCTCCAGGCTCGCGCCTGCGCGGCGTTCTCCACGTCGCCCTCGTCGAGGCACTCCGGCGGTCGGCGCGCCTGCCACGCGCAAGAAGCGTGCGCGAGAGCAGCCTTTCCGCGCCGCCTGTATGCCGGAGCGCGATCGGGGCGAGAAGGCGTCAACGGGACATGTTTCACCCACCGCAACTGGGACGTCTTGCCTCGTCGCGAGAAGAGCCGCGACACCGGCCGGCACTACCGCTGGCGATAGTTGTCACCCACGGTGAATACAATCGACCACGAGCTGCGGAGGCGCCTTCTGAGACGGAAGCAGTACGCCTCGCCGCTCGTCGCTGCGCTTCCCCGTCTCGGCTCCGGTCTCGTGCGCCTTGCGTCCAGGCCGGGCGCGACGACGGCCGGAGCCGAGGCGCGCCCGCAGCCCGAGGTCAGTGCATCGTGGGCGTCTCGCCGTGCTCTCCGCCGGCCGCCGGGCGGCGCGCCTCGGCGGTGCGGTCGAGCTGCCGCAGGATGGCGGCGGAGAACGCGGCGAGGTCGCCGGGGTTGCGGGAGGTGATGAGGTTCCCGTCCTCCACCACCTCGCGGTCCACCCAGCGCGCGCCCGCGTTGATGAGGTCGGTCTTGAGCGACGGCCAGGAGGTGACGGTCCGGCCGTCGATGGCGTCGGCCTCGACGAGCATCCACGGGCCGTGGCACACGGCGGCGACCGGCTTCCCCGCCACGAACATGTCGCGCGTGAGCCGCACCATGTCGAGGCTCGTGCGGAGGTGATCCGGCGAGTAGCCGCCGGGGACGACGAGCGCGGCGAACTCCTCGGCGCGGACGTCCTTCGCCGCCCGCTCGACCGTCACCTTCTCCTTCTTCTGCTTGCCCTCGAGCTTCTTTCCCTGCTCGAGCCCGACGATGACCACCTCGTGCCCGGCCTCGCGGAGCCGGTCGTACGGCACGCGGAGCTCCGAGTCCTCGAACATGTCGTCCACGATGAAGGCGATGCGAGCCATGTGTTCCCCCGGGGTTCAACCGGAGACGTTTCGCACGCCGGGGGCCCTCGCCAACCGCCGCGGACACGACGCTCACGCGAAGGCCGCGCGGAGAGGGGCGCCGGAGGTGCCGGAGCCCGCGAGAGGCCTGACGAGGGGGCGGGCCGCCGTCGCCCGTGTCGGGCGACACGACGGCGGGCGCGGCGCATGCTAGGAACGGGCTCGTGCTCTGGCCCTCGCCGCCCTGGGACGGCATCACCTACTGGGCGCTCGACCTCGAGACCGGCGGGCTCGACGTGAAGTCCGATCCCATCCTCGCCGTCGGGATGGTCCCGATCCGGGCAGGCGCGATCCGGCTCGGGGAGGCCTACGCGACGCTCGTCCGCCCCGCGGCGACGGAGGGAATCCGGCCGGACTCGATGCGGGCGCACCACCTCGTCCCGCACGACGTACGCGAGGCCCCCCCGCTCGAGGAGGTGCTGAGGGAGGTCGATCGCCGGCTCGGCGAGGGGGCGCTCCTCGTGCACAACGCGGCGGTGGACGTCCGCTTCCTCCGCCGCGCCTATCGCGGCGCGGGGATGCGCTGGCCGGGGCCGCCCGTGGTGGACACCGTCGCGCTCCTGCTCAAGGCCGCGCGCCGGGCGCGCTTCGTGGATCCGGACGCGCCCGAGATCGAGCCGGAGCTGAACCTCGCCGCCGCGCGGCGCCGCGTCCACCTGCCGGAGTACGGCACGCACGACGCGCTCATGGACGCCGTCTCCGCGGCCGAGCTGTTCCTCGTCCTGCGCCGCCGCCTCGCGGCGAAGACGCTGCGCGACCTCCGCTGAGGCGAGCAGGTCAGTGCGCGAGCAGCGCCGCGAAGAGGAGCGTCACCGCCGCGAGCGTCACCGCCCACTCCTCCCACTCGGACGCGGCGGGGCGCGGCACGGCCAGGGCGAGGGCGCGGGGAGAGGTCGGGTGGCGTCGCATCGGTGTCTACCTCCGGGCGAGCGAGCGCGCGCCCGCCTCCCTGAGAGGTAGCCGGGGCCCCGCGCGGGCGCAACCGCCCCCTCGGGCCGGGTCACCGCCGCGAGGCGCACGATGGTGTCGCGCATCACGAGTCCGAGGACAGATCCGCGCGCAGGGCCTCGCGCTGCTCCACCTCGAGCGGCGCCTCGACGGTGAAGCCGGGCAGATCCGCGCCCGCCGCGACGGGCACCTCTCCCCCGACGTCGAACTTGAGGTACTGCACGGAGGACAGCCGGTCGTCGCCGATCTGGCGCGGATCGAAGCGGGGGCGGATCTTCCGGCCGTCGGCGAGCTTCAGGTACAGGTGGCGGGGCAGGTCCAGCCACTCGCGCAGCCTGCGGTCGCGCTCGGCGGGCTCGGGGAGCTCGATGAGCAGGGACACCCCGAGCTCGCCCTTCCCGCCGAGCAGCTCGTTGTAGGTCTCGAGCTCGTGCCGGATGTCCTCCTCGCGCGTCATCCGCTCGGCCCGGATCATCTCCTGCACCTGGTAGCGGACGGTGGCGGCGTTCTCGAAGAGGAAGGTGAGCACGCCGCCGACGTGCACGCGCCGGCGCCGCTTCGCCTCGATGATCCCGGGGCGGAGCTCCGCCCGCGAGCGCTCGTAGGTGGAGACGTCGAGGAGCTCCTCGCGCCGCACCGGCCTCATCGCGTGCCTCCCTCGCCGCCCTCGCCGAAGCCGTCGTCGCGATAGGCGCGCGCGAGCAGCGACAGCGGGTGGAGCGGCTTCTTCCCCGCGTGCTGCTCGAACTGCAGCGCCGCGAGGGGGCAGTCCGTGGCCCAGGTCGTGGCCTCCGCGGCCTTCATGCCGTCGAACGCCTTCCTGCCGATCCGCTGCGACGGCTCGAACCCCTCGACCGTCAGCGCGAAGGTCCCGTCGTGCCCGCAGCACTCCATCACCGTGGCGGTCACCGTGACGCCGGGGATCTTGCGAAGCAGGTCACGGCCCTTGAAGCCCACCCCCTGCGCGCGCAGGTGGCACGGCGCGTGGTAGGCGACCTTTCCGCCGGGGGGCGCGGAGCGGAACGCCGTCGAGAACCGCTCCTCGTTGCGGATCGACCAGAGGTACTCGGAGACGTCCATGACCGCGGGCGCGAGCCGCTCCGCGCTCCCCCGGTCGGCGCCCTCGAGCAGGTGGGGCCACTCGCGGCGCATCATCATCGAGCAGGTCGGGTTCACCACGAGCACCTTCGCGCCCCGCTCGACGTACGGCATGAGCAGCTCGAGATCGCGGTGCGCCTGGCGCCGGAGCGCCTCGAGGTCGCCGTGCTCCCACGCGGGCATCCCGCAGCAGACGAGCCCCTTCACGACGCGCACGTCCACGCCGCAGCGCCGGAGCACGAAGAGCGCGTCCTTGCCGATGTCCGGCTCGTTGTGCTGCACGAAGCAGGTCTGGAACAGCACCGCCTCGCCGCCCGGCTCCGCCTTCACGTAGCCTTGGCCCTCGGCCCACCGGTCGAACGGCTGGGCCGCGAAGTCGGGGAGCTTCTTGTCGCGGTGGATCCCGACCGTCTTCTCCATGAGCACGCGCAGGGGCCGCGAGCGGTTCGCGGCGTTCGCCGCGCCGAGGGACAGCCGCGCCAGGCGCCCGGCGCCGTCCGGATCGTTGAGCACGCGCTGGCGAAGCGTGCGCGGCTTGCCCCGCTGGTGGACGCCGCGGTAGCGGTGGACGAGGGCGGGGAAGTCGAGCTGGAACTCGTGGCCGTCCCGCGGCGTGTACGGGCACTGCACCTCGCAGAGCTTGCACTGGAAGCACGCGTCCATCACGTGCGCGACGTCGCCCGCGCCGAGCGCGTGCACGTCGCCGTCGTACTTCTGGTCGAGGAGGGTGAACAGGCGCGGGAAGCTGTCGCAGTACTTGAAGCACATGCGGCAGCCGTGACAGATCTCGAAGGCGCGGCGGACCTCCCCCTCGAGCGCCGCCCGATCCCAGTACCTCGCCTCGGACGGATCGTAGGAGAGCCCCGGCGTGGGCTGGTACGAGATCCTCTTCGGCTGCTCGGGCGTGGTCATGGCGGCGGTTTTCTCCGGGGCGGCTCGACGCGGAACGACCCGGCGCACGCCCGCGAAGGGGGCGCGCCGGGTCGCGGTCGGAGCGTGCGCGCCCTCAGCTGATGCTCTTCAGCATCTTGTCGAAGCGGCCGGCGTGAGACTTCTCAGCCTTCGCGAGCGTCTCGAACCAGTCGGCCGCCTCGGTGAAGCCCTCGTCACGCGCGGTCTTCGCGAAGCCCGGGTACATGTCGGTGTACTCGTGCGTCTCGCCCGCGATGGCGGCCTTGAGGTTCGTCGCCGTGTCGCCCATCGGCAGGCCGGTGGCGGGATCGCCGACCGCCTTCAGGAAGTCGAGGTGACCGTGCGCGTGGCCGGTCTCGCCCTCCGCGGTCTCGCGGAAGTTCATGGCGACCTCCGGGTAGCCCTCCACGTCGGCGATCTTCGCGAAGTACAGGTAGCGGCGGTTCGCCTGGGACTCCCCCGCGAACGCGTCCTTGAGGTTCTGCTCGGTCTTGCTGCCCTTGAGGTTCGCCATGGTGTCTCCTCGCCTCCGAGGCGATGGGGGACGCTCGAGATCCGGCCCGCGGGGTGCGGGCGTCGGGCGAGCGGAATCGGTGCGGGGAACCTATCGGAGCGACGTGGGATTGCATCGCCCCCGGTGGGTGGCCAGCGTGAGGATCGAGCAGGAGGGTGCGATGTCCGAGCGCAGGGATCCGATGTTCGATCGCGAGCTCGCGCGTCGGCGCGAGAACGAGAAGAAGGACCTCGACGTGGAGAGCCGGCACGGGGAACGGCCGCTGGAGGGGCTGTCTCCGGAGGGCGCGGGGACGACCTGGACGTCGGACCAGGACGAGCGCGAGGCGGAGCGCGTCCACGGTCACGACGAGGAGCGCTCGCGGGAGGCCTCGCGCCGGCAGATCCCCGAGCACCCCGGCGATCCGCTGCCGGAGGGGTAGGCGTTCACCTTCGGTGGACGGGGGGGCCCTCCCCCGCGGCGCGCCGGGCGGCGGCCGCGGCGCCGAGCGCGAGGAGCAGCGCCGCCACGGCGAGGGCCACCCCGCTCTGCACGGCGGGGGCGACGAGGCCCAGGCCGAGCCCGCCCGCGAGGGCGAGCGCGAGCCGCGCAACCCCGCCGCGCTCGACGGGCGCGGGGAGCCGCCACGCGGCGAGCGCGGCGACCGCGGCCCCTGCCACCGACGGGGCGAGCGCCCGGGCTCCTTCGGCGAGCGCCGCGATCCGGGGCGCGAGGACGGCGGCCGCGACCGCGACGCTCGCGACGGCGAGCGCGAGCACGGCGCCGGCGGCGGCGTCCTTCGCGAAGCGGGCGCGCGGATCCGGACCGGGCAGCACCACGTCGACGATCGTCTCGAGCGCCGAGTTCACCGCCTCGGCGGCGACGACCGCGCCCGCGCAGGCGAGGACGAGCGCGCGCTCCGCCGCGGTGAGCTCGAGCACCGCCGCGCCGCACGTCGCGAGGACGCCGAGCCCGAGGTGGATGCGGAGGTTCCGCTCGCGGAGGGCTGCGTCGGCGAGGCCCGCGCCCGCGCAGGCGAAGGCCCGGACGAGGGCGGCCGGCGCGGGGGGCGGCCTGGGCGAGGGGGTGGCCATCGCCCGACATGCTGCCACGGGGCGACGGCCGTGGATCAGATGTTCTGCGACAGGATGAGGTGCACGTACTGGGCTCGCTCGAACGCCCCGGGATCGCTCACCTCGCGCTGGGACAGCGCCCCCCGGAGCTCGTCCAGCGTCGAGATGCCGCGGCGGTCCAGCCAGTCCTCGAGCTCCGCGAGCACCTTTCCGAGGTGCGGCATCCCGTTCTTCATGAGCGCTGAGGCGAGCTGCACCACGTGCGCGCCGGCCAGGATCTGCTTCAGCACGCCGGCGGCGTCGTACACCCCCGTGGTCGCGGCGAGGTGGGCGCGCACCCGCCCGTGCAGCAGGGCGATCCAGCGCAGCGGCAGGAGCGACTCCGCCGGTGAAGAAGGGGTCATGGTCGGCGCCGCCGCCATGCGCTCGAGCGAGATGTCGGGCTGCAGGAACCGGTTGAAGAGGACGAGGCCGTCCACCTCGAGCGCGTCGAGCCGGGAGGCGAAGTTCGCGAGCGAGGTGAAGTACGGCGAGAGCTTCACCGCGATCGGGATGCGCACCGCGTGGCGAACGGCGGCGACGATCTCGAGGTAGCGCGCCTCGATCTCCGCCGCCGACACGGCCGGATCCGCCTCCACCGCGTACAGGTTCACCTCGAGCGCGTCCGCGCCCGCCTGCTCGATGTCGCGCGCGTACTCCGTCCAGCTCCCGGGCGCCGCGCAGTTGAGGCTCGCGATGACCGGGATCTCGAGCGCCCGCTTCGCGCGCTCGACGAGCGACAGGTAGTCGTGCGGCCCGACCCGCTGCGGCGGGAAGTAGGTGCGCGCCTCGGGGTTCGACTCGGCGCCGCGGAGGAGCTCCTCCTCGAGCGCGCTCGTCGACGACTCGAGCTGCTCCTCGAACAGCGACCGGAGCACCACCGCCCCCGCGCCGTGCCCCTCCGCGGCCTCGAGGTTCTCGAGGCGGTTCGAGAGCGCGCAGCTCGCGAGCACGAGCGGGCTGGGCAGCGCGAGCCCCATGTACTCGGTGACGAGCTCGGCCATGTGATCTCCGCGAGGCCCTCCTCTCCGGGTTTATCGAGCGGACCCGAGCGGCGCCAGCAAACCCCGCGCGCGGGCGCTATCGGGAGCGGCGAAGGCCCACCCCGGAGAGACCCCATGGCCCGCCGCTGGGTCCTCGAGCGCGCGCAGCTCGTGCCGCGCCGGCGCGAGGACGTCTTCGCCTTCTTCTCCGACGCGCACAACCTCGAGGCCATCACGCCCGGGTTCCTGCGCTTCCGTGTCGTCACGCCCGGCCCCATCGAGCTCGCGCCCGGCGCGCTCATCGCGTACCGGCTGTCGCTCTTCGGCGTGCCGTTCTCGTGGCGCACGCGCATCGACGAGCTCGTGCCCGGCGAGCGATTCGTGGACGTCCAGCTCGCGGGCCCCTACCGGCGCTGGCGCCACCTCCACACGTTCGAGGACGCGCCGGGGGGGACGCTAGTGCGAGATCGCGTCGACTACGAGCTGCCCTTCGGTCCCCTCGGCACGCTCGCGCACGCGCTCCTCGTGCGCCCCTCGCTCGCACGGATCTTCGCGCACCGCGCGGCGCGCATCGCCGAGCTCCTCGCGCCCGTCCCGCCTACGCCGCGGGCGGCCGGACCGTGAGCACCGGGCAGTGCGCCCTGCGGACGACGCGCTCCGCGATGGAGCCCATGAGGGCGTGCTCGATGCCGGTGCGCCCGTGCGTGCCGAGGACGAGCAGGTCCATCCCCCGCGCCCGCGCGAACGCGACGATCTCCGCCGCCGGCTCGCCGGCCTCCTTCGCGGTCTCGACGTGGGGCGCGCCGAGCGCCTCGGCGCTCACGCGCCACTCGTCGAGGTGGCGCTGGGCGCCCTCTGCGAGATCCTGGAGCATCTTCGGGCTCGCCACCACCGAGCCGTCGGGGAAGGTGTAGCCGGGGACCGGATAGGCGTGCAGGAGCCAGAGCTCCGCGCCCATCCGCCGCGCGAGGTCGGCGGCGACCTCCATCGCGGCGCGCGAGGCGTCGGAGAAGTCGATCGGGCAGCAGATCCGCTTCCACTCGGCGGTCGGCATCGGCGTGCTCCTCCCGCGCCAGTGTAAGCCCCGCGGCCGCCCCTCGCGCGGGTCCGCCCCGCGAGACCCGCCGCTCCCCCGCCGCGGCGCCGGATTGCGCTCGCCTGCGCGCCAGCCGCGCACCTCGCCTGGGTGGTCGATGGGTTCTACCCCGCCACGGGCAGCGTGAACGAGAACCGCGCCCCCTCGCCGGGCTCGCTCTCCACCCACACCTTCCCGCCGTGGCGCTCGACGAGCGTCTTCACGATCGACAGGCCGAGCCCCACGCCGTGCGCGCCGGACTCGCGCCCGCGCCAGTAGCGCTCGAAGATGAGCGCCTGCTCCTCCAGCGCGATGCCCGGTCCCTCGTCCGTGACGGTGAACAGCGCCTCGTCTCCCCGGCGCCGGGCGGCGAGCTCGATGGTGCCCTTGCGCGGGCTCACCTTGGCGGCGTTCGAGAGGAGGTTCGAGAGGACGCGGTGCACCCGCTCGCGATCGCAGCGGACCACGACCCCCTCGGCGACCGTGCGGACCCGGAGCTCGCGCTCGCGCACGGCGGGCGCGACGCCGTCGAGCGCGTCGTCGAGCAGGTCGCGCGCCGCGTGCTCGCCCAGGTCGAGCTCGAGCCGCCCCGTCTCCGCACGCGCGAGGTCGAGCAGGTCGTGGACCAGGCGGTTCATCCGGTCGCCGGCGCGGCGGATGCTCGCCGCGCGCCGCGAGACGACCTCGCGCAGGTCGGGGCGATCGGCGGAGCGCTCGAGCTGCGCCGCCGCGAGGACGATCGACGAGAGCGGGTTGCGCAGGTCGTGCGAGACCTCGGCGAGCGTCTGCTCGCGGGCGCGCAGCGAGCGCGCGAGCTCGTCGTGGAGGCGCGCGTTCTCGAGGGCGATCGCGGCGCGATCCGCGATCTCCTCGCCGAGCGCGAGCTCGACGGGCGCGAGCTCGGCCCCGCGCGCCGAGCGCACGAGCGTGAGCGCGCCGAGGACCCGGCCGCCGTGGGCGATGGGGAACACGGCCGCCGCGCCGACGCGGAGCGTGAGCAGCGCCTGCCGGTGGGCGGCGTCCTGCGCCGGCTCGAGCGCGTCGGGATCGTCCACGGGCTGGAGGTGCTGCGGCGCGCCCGCGGCGAGCGCGCGCGCGATCGCGCCGGCTCCTCCCGGCGCGCGGCCCTCGACGACCGCCGCGTCGGGCAGGCGCGCCGGCTCGGCGCTCGCCACCGCGAGCCGCTTCGTCCCGTCCTGGGTGACCCGGTCGACGATGCACCAGTCCCCGATCTCGCCCGCGCAGAGCACCGCGAGCCGGCGCATCGCCGTGGCGATCTCCCCCGGCGCGACCATGAGCGCGCTCGTGACGGAGAGCAGGAACGACATCCGGCGCTGCGCCGCCTCGGCGCGCGCGAGCGCGTCCTCGCGCTCGCGCTCGGCCCGCTTGCGCTCGGTGAGGTCGAGCACGAACGCCACGTGGCCGCCGCCGCCGGGGACCGCGGCGGCGCCCACCAGCACCGGCACGCGGCTGCCGTCCTTGCGCCAGAACTCCTTCTCGTACGGCCGCACGACGCCGCCGGACCGGAGCTGCTCCTCGGCGGCCGCGTCCAGCGCGCGCCACTCCGAGGGCGTCAGCTCGCCCTGCTCGGCGCGCAGCCCGGGGGCGAGCGAGACGCCGTTCACCTGGGCGAGGTCGTCCGCCCGCGCGAGCCCCAGGATGCGGAGGAGCTCGTCGTTCCCCTCGAGGAAGCCACCCCGGCGGTCGAACTCGGCGACCCCGAACATGCTCGAGTCGACGAACCGCCGGAGGCGCGCCTCCGCGAGGCGGACGCGCAGGAGCGCGTTCAGCGCCGCCACGAGGACGTGCGGCTCGACGGGGTGGGTGAGGTACAGGTCCGCGCCGCCCTCGAGCCCTCGCACGACGTCGTCCGCGTCGGCCCGACGCGCGGAGAGGAAGACGATCGGCAGCGCGGCGGTGGCGGGGTCCGCCTTGAGGTCGCGGCAGACGTCGAAGCCGATCGCGTCGGGGAGCTGCACGTCGAGGAGCACGAGCTCGGGGCGCGCGGAGCGCGCGAGCGCCCGGGCCTGGGCGCCCGTGGCGGCGACGCTCACGCGGAAGCCGGCGTTCGCGAGGATGCGGTTCACCGCGTAGCGGGTCGCCTCGTCGTCCTCGACGAACAGGATGTGCGCCCGGGAGTTCACGGCGGATCGACCCCTCGTCCGAGGCGCGCGAGCGCTTCCCGGATCTCGTGCAGCGCGGACAGCCGCGGTCGGCCCTTGGCGAGGATCGCCGCGGCGCCCGCCGCGCGCGCGCGCTGCTCGGGGCCGAGCTCCTCCCCGGTGTAGACGAGCACCGGCACGTCGCGCGTCCGCGGGTCGGCCCGGAGCCGCGCGAGCACCTCCCCCCCGTCCATCCCCGGCATCTTCCAGTCGAGGAACACCGCCGCGGGCCGGCGCTCCGCGACGCGCCGCAGCGCCTCCTCGCCGGAGGCGACGTCCACGACCGCGTAGCGCGTCTCCGAGAGGAGCGAGCGGAGCAGGTACCGCGAGGCCTCGTCGTCGTCGACGATCAGGAGCTCCTCGCGCGGCAGGAGCCCCGCCGCCTCCTCGAGGCGTGACAGGAGCCAGCCGCGCTCGAGCGGCTTCTCGGCGAAGTCGTCCGCCCCGAGCCCCTTCGCCTTGCCGCGGTTCTCGACCATGGTCACGACGTAGACGGGGATGCCGCGGGTGAGCGCGGAGCCCTTGAGCTCGGACAGGAGCGGCCACGCCGTCTCGGCGCCGAGCATGACGTCGAGCACGACCGCCACGGGCCGGAGCCGCTGCACCGCGCGCCGCGCCTCGAGCAGCGTCCCGACCGAGAGCACCTGGAACGGCGTCCCGCTCGTGAACTTCTCGTAGACGAAGATCGTCTCGGGGTTGTCCTCGACCACGAGCACGGGGTACCGGGTGGGATCGTGGAGCGCGGCGATGTCGGGGACCGCGCCGATCTCGGGGGGGCCCCCGTAGAAGAGCGGCACGTCCAAGGTGAAGGTGGAGCCGACGCCCGGCTCGCTCTGCAGGGTGATCCGGCCGCCGAGCAGCTCGGCGAGCCGCCTGGAGAGCGGGAGCCCGAGGCCGGTGCCGCGCACGCGCCGCTGCACCGGCGAGTCGAGCTGACCGTACTCCTGGAAGATGCGCTCCTGGTCCTCCGGCGCGATCCCGATGCCGGTGTCCGACACCGAGAAGATCGCCCGGCCGCCCTCGCGCCGGGCCGCGATGCGCACCTCGCCGCGCTCGGTGAACTTGAGCGCGTTGGAGATGAGGTTGCGGAGGATCTGCGAGATCTTGCCCTCGTCCGTGTAGAGCGCCGGCAGCCCCACCGGGTCCTCGAAGTGGAGCGCGAGCTGGGTGGTCGCGAGGAGCGGCCGCAGCATGCCACGCAGCGCCCCGAACAGCTCGCTCACCTCGAACGGCGCGGCGCGGACGGTGGTCTTCCCCGCCTCCACCTTGGCGAGATCGAGGAGGTCGTTCACGAGGTCGAGCATCCCCTCCGCCGAGCGGCGCGCGAACCCGATCTGCTTGCGCTGCTCGTCGTTGAGGGGTCCGTCGCTCTCGCCGAGCAGCAGCCCGCAGAACGAGATCACGGTGTTGAGCGGGGTCCGGAACTCGTGGCTCATGTTCGAGAGGAACCGGCTCTTCAGCTCCGAGGCCCGCCGCAGGTAGTCGGCCTTCTCGTCGAGCTCCGCGTACAGCGCGACCACCCCGCGGTTCGTGTCCTCGAGCTCGCGGTTCAGCTCGACGAGCTGGCGCTCGCGCTCCTTGAGCGCGTCGAGCGCGCCGAGCAGCTCCTGGTTCTGGGTGGTGAGCTCCTCGAGGGCGTCGTGCGGCCGCTCCCGCGAGAGCGCGTCGAGGAGGGCCGCGAGCTCGCGCGGCGTCGCCGGCCCCGCCCCCGACGGCAGGTCCTTCACGAGCGTCACCGTCGTGCCCGAAGGTCCGCTCTGGATGTCGAAGCGGTCGACGAGCCGCCGGCTCCCGGCGATGCCGAGCCCCATGCCCGTGGGGGAGTGGTAGCGGCCGGAGAGGACCGCGTCGAGGTCCTTCACCCCTCGTCCCTGGTCCCGGACGCGCACGACGAGCGCGCTCGCCTCCTCGCCGTCCTCGAGCGCGATCTCCACCTTCCCGCCGCTCGCGTACTTCCAGGCGTTCCGCGCGATCTCGGAGACGGCCGTGGCGAGGCGCGTCTGCTCCGAGGCCGCGACGCCCACGAGCCGCGCCACCTGCCGCGCGCGCTGCCGCGCGAGGACGACGTCCTCCTCCCGCCGGATCGCGACGGTGAGGATCGGGCCGGTGCCGCCCGGTTGGCTCCTCACACGCCCCTCCGCGCGACGAGGACGGTCGCGTCGTCGCGGCCGCGTGCGTGATCGCGGAACAGGACCCCCGCCACGAGCGCGGGGTGCCGCGCGAGCAGCCCCGGGTACGCCGCGGCGTCCCAGTGGGTGGCGATGCCGTCCGAGTGCATGACGAGGACCGCGCCCTCCGGCACTTCGTAGGCGTACTCGTGGATCGATCGCGCCGCGTGCCCGGCGGTCCCTGCGAGCGACACGAGCCGGCGCACCGCGCCGGTGCCGACGATGGCGCCGACCACGTTCCCGAGCCCCGAGTAGCGCAGTGCGCCGGTGCCGAGGTCGAGCGAGGCGACCGCCAGCGCGGCGCCCCGGGTCGCGCGGAGCGCGGCGTGGGCCCGGCCGACGATCTCGCGTGGCGGCTCGTCGGCCGCCTTGCGGATCGCCTCGAGCGCGACGTGCGCCGCGTCCGCCGCGTGGGGCCCGTGGCCGAGCCCGTCGACGACCGCGAGCACCGCCCGGCCGGCCTGCTCCACCACGAGCCACCCGTCGCCGCAGACGCGCTCGCCGGCCGTGGCGACCGAGATCGCGCCCGTCGCGACCTGGCTCGCGGGCGGGCGCTCCGCCCAGACCTCGGCGACGAGCGCGGTGCCCTTCCCCGGCGCGCTCCACACGTCGAACGCGTCGCCGACCCTCGCCATGGCGCCGAGCCCCTCGCCCGGCGTCCCAGCGGTCGAGTGGCCGTCGCGCATCGCGCGCGGGAGGTCCTCGATGCCGCGGCCCCGGTCGAGCGCGACGACCGCGACCCCACGCGGCGGGTGGCCGAGCGGCTGGACGCAGACCACGCCGCCGCCCCCGTGCGCGACGAGGTTCCTCGCCGCCTCGCTCGCCACGATGGCCGCCCGCTCGGCGACCACGTCGTCGAGCCCGAGGTCGCCCGCCAGCCGGCGCGCCGTGCGGCGCGCCTCCCCGATCTGCGAGGCCTCGTCGACGCGGACGAGGATCGTGTCACCATTGGTCAATGCCACTTCGTCACCGTGACGCGGGTCCCCGCGCCGGGGGCGGACTCCACCGCGAATTCGTTCACGAGCCGCTTCGCCCCGCCCAGCCCGAGGCCCAGCCCTCCGCCCGTGGTGTAACCGTCCTTCATCGCGAGCTCCACGTTCGAGATCCCGGGGCCCCGGTCGACGAAGACGAGCCTGAGCCCGGAGCGCGGCGGCTCCTCCAGCACCTGGAGCAGCATCTCGCCGCCCCGGCCGTGCTCGAGCGCGTTGCGCGCGAGCTCGCTCGCGGCGGTGACGAGCTTGGTCTGGTCGACGAGCGAGAAGCGCAGCTCCTGGGCGCGGCGCCGGACCCGCTGCCGGACCAGCACCACGTCTGCGTCGGAGCCGATCGCGACCGTCTCCTCCTTCACGACGGGCATGCGGTCGTCCTCACGCGCGGCTCCTCCGAGCCGCGCCCGCCCGCAGGAGCGCCATCCCCTTCTCCACGTTCAGGGCGGTCCGGATGCCGTGCAGCGTGAGGCCGAGCTCGACCAGGGTGATCGCCACCGACGGCTGCATGCCGACGACCACCGTCTCCGCGTTCATGAGCCGGGCCATGGAGGCGATCGAGCCGAGCATGCGGCCGATGAAGGAGTCGACGACGTCGAGCGACGAGATGTCGATGAGCACGCCGCGCGCGCCGGTGCGCGTGATCTGCGCCGTGAGGTCGTCCTGCAGCGTCAGGGCGAGCTGGTCGTGCATGTCCACCTGGATGGTGACGAGCAGGAACTCGCCCATCCGCAGGATCGGGATGCGGTCCATGTTCCGACCTCGTCAGCGACCGGGGAGCTGAGCCACGCCCAGCTTGTCGAGCGCCGCCTTGAAGGCGTCGGCGAGGTTCGCCTTCGTGACGACGGTGCCGAGATCGATCGCGAGGTGGACGATGGTCTGCGCGATCGCCGGGCGGATGCCGCTGATGATGCACTCGGCGCCCATCAGCCGCGCCGCCGCCACCGTCTTCATGAGGTGCTGCGCGACGAGGGTGTCGACCGTCGGCACGCCGGTGATGTCGATGATCGCCACCTCGGAGCCGGTCTCCACGATCTTCTCGAGGAGCGTCTCCATCACCACCTGCGTCCGGTTGGAGTCGAGCGTGCCGATCATCGGCAGCGCCAGGATGCCGTCCCACAGCTTCACGACCGGGGTCGAGAGCTCGAGCATCTCCTCCTGCTGGCGCACGATCACCGCCTCGCGCGCCTTCTGGTACACCTCGGTCGTGTAGAGGCCGAGCTCGTCCAGGAGCTCCGTCGCCGCCCAGGTCTCGTCGGCGAGCGCGACCGGATCCCGCATGAGCTCCTCCCGCAGCCGCATGAAGAGCGGCCGCTTGAACGAGAAGACGAACTTGGCGGTCTCGCTCGGCGAGAACCCCTGCGCACCGCGCGAGGCGGAGACGTTGGCGAGCAGCTCGCGGAGCGGCCCGTACTCGGGACGGGTCATGTCGACGCCGCCCTTCGTCGTCGCCTCGCGGAACAGGCGCAGGAACTCGGCGCACTGCTCGCGCAGCTCCCCCTCCTTGATCGCGCCGGTCCGGGACCTCGACTGCAGCTGCTCGCGGATCCAGTCCGCGAGCAGCGCCTCGCCGTGACGCTCGAGGATGCGCGGGAGGTGGATGAGGTTGACGGCCATCGTTACGCTCCGTGTAGTTGGAATTTTGGGAAAAGCGGAATGTTACGCATCGCGCCCCCCGTCGGAAGGGAGGCCACGGCTCCAGCCCCGGAAGGGATGATCGCGGGACGCCTGGCCTCTGCGTTGTCCCAGCCGGGCCCGAGGAGATAACGTTCGCGGCCCGCCGGAGCACCCACCGAGCATGTCGACGCCCAACTACGAGCTTCTCCCCGAGCCGCCGCCCGCTCCCTCGCCCGCCGTCCCTCGATTCGGCGTGACGCCCGCCCGGTGGACGAACCCGCACCGGCTCCTCCCGCGCGTCCGCTGGGCCGTGCAGATCGCGTATCTCGCCTTCCTGGCGCTCGTCGGGCTCGAGTTCGCCCGCTTCGTCTCGCAGGCGACGAGCGACGGACCGCTCACCGTCTCGCGCCCACCCGCGGTCGAGGCCTTCCTCCCCATCGCGGCGCTCTTGGGCCTGAAGCGCTTCCTCCTCACCCGCTACTGGGACGAGGTCCACCCGGCCGGCCTCACCATCCTCCTCGCGGCCCTCGCGACCGCGTTCCTCGCGCGGAAGGCGTTCTGCTCGTGGGTCTGCCCGGTCGGCACGATCTCGCGGGCGCTCGAGTGGATCGGCAGGCGAACCCTGTGGCGCCGCCGCTGGCCGGCGGTGCCGCGCTGGCTCGACCTGCCGCTCTCCTCGCTCAAGTACCTGCTCCTCGGCTTCTTCGTCTGGACCGTCGGGCAGATGCCGCTCGAGGCGATCGAAGGTTTCCTCCGGTCCCCGTTCAACACGGCCGCCGACGCGAAGATGCTCCTCTTCTTCCGGCACCCCGGGACGATGTCGCTCTTCGTGATCGGGGCGCTCGCGGCGCTCTCGCTCGTCGTGAAGCACTTCTGGTGCCGCTATCTCTGCCCGTACGGCGCGCTCCTCGGCGTCGCGAGCCTGCTCTCGCCGCTCTCCGTGCGCCGGGATCCGGACGCCTGCAACGACTGCCGCGCCTGCACGCGCGCCTGCCCCGCGGAGATCCCGGTGCACACGCGGCTCCGGGTGATCTCGACCGAGTGCACCGGCTGCATGTCGTGCGTGGCCGCCTGCACGACGCCCGACTGCCTCGGCGTGACGCGCAAGGGGGCGCGGGCGCTCTCCCCGTGGCTCGTCCCGGCGGTGGCGCTCTCGACGCTCCTCGGCTTCTGGGCGATCGCGCGCGCGACCGGCTTCTGGGAGACGAGCCTGCCCGCCGCGGCGTTCCGCTTCGCCTACCGGCTCATGGGCATCGAGTGACGGCGGCCGCGCGGGCCGGGCGGGCCAGGAACAACGCCCGCGCCTGCGCGGCGTAGCTCGCGCGCGGCCCCAGCAGGACAGCGGCGGGGTGGGGCGAGGCGAGCATCCCCTCGCGCTCGAGCACCCGGACGGTCGCGAGCGCCTCGCGCAGGTCCTCGGCGCCGTCCACCTCGAAGCGGACGAGCACCTCGAGCTCCGCGCGCGCCTCGCGGATGCTCCGCAGGATGCGCGCGAACCGCTGCTGATCCAGCGCGCTGCGCGACGCCGCGCGCGCGGCGACGGGGATGGTGACCTGCAGCGTCGTCACCCCCGCGCGCGACAGGCGGCGCGCGCCGAAGCCGTCGAGGAGCGTCGCGTTCGTGATCACCGTCGCGTCGTAGCCGCACCCGTCGCGCGCACACGCGTCGCGCACCCGCGCGGAGCTGGCGACCACGACGTCCGTGTCGAGGAGCGGCTCCCCCCCGAACAGGACGAGCGATACCGCCCCTGCGGCGGTCTCGGCGACGAGGTCGGCGAGCCGCTCCGCCACCGCGAGGGCGGCGGCGCGGTTGGGGCGGCCACGCTGGCGCCCCCGCGCGCATCCGCCGCAGGTCAGGTTGCACGGGAACCCGAGGTCGAGGAGCGCCTTGAGCCGCGGGCCCGCGAGCCCCTCCGTCGGGTCGAGATCGTACGTGAGGATCGCCACCGCGGCGGAACGTGGCCACGGCGCGCGCGCCCGGCCTCGGCCGTCGTCACTCTGAGCGAAGTCCGTCGGGGTACCCGGTGCGTCGCGGCGATCGCGTCATCAGGTGTCGCCATCAGGGCGGCAGCCGGCCCGTGAGCACCGCGAGCCGCACCTCGCGACCGACGCCGGGCAGCCACGTCGCCGCGCTCTCCACCGCCGACCAGAGCGCGTCGGCCCAGGGCGAGACCGGGCGCCCCGCCGCGGGCGCCGGGAGGCGCAGGACGCGGATCCCGGGGAGGTGACGTCGAACGAGCTCGAGCTCCCGCGCCCCGAGCGCGCCGGCGGTCGCGGCCCGCGGCGGGCTGCTGTCCCACGCCGCGGGGGCGAGCGGCTCCACGAAGGCGAACGGGGCGTCGGGCCTCACCCAGGCCCGCAGGCGGTAGAGGAGGGCCTCGATGTCCGCCGCGCGAGAGAGCAGCCCCTCCGCGGCCACCGCGTCGAACGACCAGGTCGGCAGCTCGATCGCGCGCCACGGCTCCGGGGCCGCGAGCGCGTCGGCACCGAGCGAGATGGGCGTCACGCGCGCGCCGTCCCGCTCGAGCGCCGCGGCGAGGGGGCCGGCCTCCTCGGCCGCGACGAGCACCTCCGCGTCGCGCACCTCGCCGAGGGCTTCCCGCGCGAGCTCGCGGGCGGTCGGGGACGGTCGGGACGCGCGCGGTCGGCGCCCCAGGGTCGGAGCAACGGTGTCGAGGGCCATTCGTGAGGTGCGATCCCCGCTCTGGCGGCGCCCGTCCGTCGGCGCCTCGGCGATCACGGGCGAACCATTCGCCCCCCGAGCGCGGGAAGCAAGGGCCCCTGCAGAGGACGCCCGCGGACGGGCTCGCCCTCCCGCGTCCCTACCCACCCGTGGTCAGCCGTCGCGCTCGCCGCGGCGGGGGGCGCGGTTAGGGAAAGGTCAACGCCACCCGCCCGCGCCAAGCGGAGGAGGTCGCCGTGATCCCGGAGCCCATCGACCGGTATCTGAAGCAGCACCACCTCGCCTACGAGCACTCGGTCCACGTCCGCGCCGTTCCGGCGCAGCGGCTCGCCGCCGCGGAGCACGTCTCCGGCGAGCGGATCGCGAAGCCGGTGGTGGTCGACCTCGACGGCAAGCTCGCGCTCGCCGTCGTGTCGGCCACGCAGCGCGTGGACCTCGAGGCGCTGCGGCGCGCCACCGGCGCGGCGCGCGCGGCGCTGGCGCCGGAGACCGCCTTCTCGGGGATGTTCACGGCGTGCGAGGTCGGCGCGGAGCCGCCGCTCGGGCTCTTCGGGATGCCCATCTACGTCGACGACGCGCTCGCGCACGAGGCGTGGATCGTCGTCCGCGGCGGCACGCACGAGGACGCGCTCCGCCTCGACACCGCCGCCTGGCTCCGCGAGGAGCACGTGGTGCCGGTCGAGCGGCTCGGCCTGCATCCGTTCTGAGCGGGCGAGCGCCGAGGGCGCGGCGCCGTCACCGCCGGAGGATCCTGACGTACGCGAGGGCTCCTCGCGCCGCGCCGGTCGCGGCGCGGTGCACCTCGGCGAGCGAGACGGCGCCGCGCGCGTCCGTGCGGAGGGCGAGGAGCGCGCTCGCGAGCCGGCCCAGGGCCGACACGACGAACACGAGCTCGAGGCCGGTCCCTCCGGCCCGGCCGAGCGTGGCGAGCGAGGGCGGCAGCGCGACCGCGGCGAGCCCCCCCAGCGTCACGGCGGCGGCGTAGGCCAGGCCGCCCGCCATCGCGAACGCGGCGAGGTGGAACGGGCGGTCGCGACGGGCGCCGATCTCGAGGGGGAGCGCGAGCGTCGCGAGCGCGTGGCCCCCCCAGGCCGCCCCGCCGATCGCGGCGTCGAGCGCGATCGGCCACAGCCGGTCCGGCGAGCTCGCCAGCCACAGGAGCGGCAGCCCCGCGGCGGCGAAGGAGCAGGCGGCGAGCACCGGCCGCGCTCCGGCGCGATCGAGGACCCGCCCCCACAGCGGCGCCGTCACGAAGCGGGTGACCGCCCCGATGGCGGCGTGGGCGGCGACGAGCATGAAGCCGGCCCGGAGGTCGTGCAGCAGGTAGAGCGTGAAGTACCCGCCCGCGAGGCCCACCGAGGCGTTCCAGGCGACCTGGTAGACGAGCACGGCGCGCGCGTCGCGATCCCGCAGCGGCCGGAGCGCGTCCCCGAGCGACGGCGGCGAGGGGGAAGGCGCGGGCGGCTCGTGCTGGCGCTTCATGAGCGCGGTCGTCACCGCGCCGAACGCAGACGAGGCGAGCGCCAGCCCCGCGAGCGCGAGCGGCGCGGCCCTGCCGGTCCCGACCGCGTCGAGCAGCCGCGCGACGCCGAGCCCCGCGACCGTGCCGCCGGCGGTGCAGAGCGCGGTGCGCCGCCCGAAGTAGCGGCCGCGGAGGCGCTCCGGGACGAGCTCGCCCATCCACGCGACCCACGCGTTGTTCCCGACCACGGCGAGGGCCGCGGAGAGCGCCGCGACCACGAGCAGGAGCGCCCGCGCCGCGGGCGCCGACAGCGGGAGGAAGGGGAGCGCGGCGAGCGGGAGGAGCGCCTGGCGCGAGAGCGTCACGGCGCTCACGGCCACCCGGCGTCGGCCGAAGGTCGCGGTGGTCCAGGCGGCAGGGAGCTGCACGACCTGCGCGAGCTGGGGGAGCGCGGCGATGAGCCCGACCTCGAGCGGCGTCGCGCCGAGGTGGAGCGCCCACGCCGTGAGCACGGTGGGACCGGCGGTCGCGGCGACGAGCTCGGCGAAGGCCCCCTCGACCGAGGAGGCGCGCAGCGAGCTGCGGACGCGGCTCTTGGACCCTGTGGCGCGCCCGCCTCCCATCGCGGGCGGAGCGCCGCGCAGGAGCCCGAGGGCGGGCGCGGAGGCAGCAAGGAACAGCCCGCGCAACAGCGCGGCAGGCAGGCGGACGATGGAGTGCATGGCGCGGCGGCGCTCCCCTCCCCGCGCGCGTCAGCGCACTCTGTCACGCACGGGGCGTCCCCGTAAAGGTGGCCGCGCGGGAGCTCGAACGCGCCTCGGCCGATCGTCCGATCGGGTGAGCCGTCGTCGGCTGCGACGCGATCTTCAGGTCAGTCGAGCGGCAGCTCGACGGTGAACGTCGAGCCCTGCCCCGGCGCGCTCGCGACGCGGATGCCGCCGCCGTGCGCGGCGATGATCTGCTGCACGATCCACAGGCCGAGCCCGAGGCCGGAGTAGTGCCGCCCGGAGACGGCGCGCTCGAAGCGCCCGAAGATCCGGGCCTGGTCGGCGGCGTCGATCCCGATGCCCTGATCGGCCACCGTCACGCGCGCCGTGCCGTTCGACGCGGAGACGCCCACGCGGACCGGCTTCCCGTGGCCGTACTTGAGCGCGTTCGAGACGAGGTTCGAGACGACCTGCTCGACGCGCGCCGCGTCGAAGGCGCAGCGGACCGGCCCGGGCGCGTCGCACGTGAGCGCGCACCCGGCGTCGGCGGCCTCCTCGGCGTAGCGGCCGGCCACCTCGCGGACGAGCGCGGCGAGATCCGCCTCCTCGCGCGCGAGCACGAGCCGGCCGGCCGTGATGCGCGACACGTCGAGGAGCGCCTCGGAGAGCCGCACCAATCGATCGGCCTGCCGCTCGATCATCCGGAGCCGTGCCTCGGGCGGCCTCGTCGCGGCTGCGCCGTGCGGGTCCCGCAGCAAGAGCTGCACTCCGAGCCGCAGCGTGCCGAGCGGCCCCCGCAGCTCATGGGAGGCGACCTGGAGGAACTCCTCGCGTGCCCGCGCCGCCGCCCTCGCGTCGCCGAGGAGCCGCGCGTGCGCGATCGCCAGCGCCGCGCGCCGCGCCACCTCGCCGATGAGGACCCGATCCGCCGCACCGTACCGCCGGCCGGGATCGGCGCTCGCCACCGCCAGGAGGCCCAGCGCCTCGCCGTCGGCCACGAGCGCCGCGACCACCGCGGACCGCGGCGCCGGCCCGGGCCCGGAGTGGTCCGGGAACTCGTCGATCGGCTCGGGCCGCGGCGGCTCGCCGGCGATGAGGAGCCGCTCGACCGCCAGCGCACGCGCCCGCGCCTCGACGGGCGCGCCCAGGCTCTCGGGGCCGAGCCGCGCCACGTCGACGAGGCCCTCCTCGCGCAGCGCCAGCACCCCCGCCCAGTCGCCGAGCGCGGGCACCGCCAGGCGCACGACCCCGGCGACCATCTCGGCCTCGTCGAGGGTGGCGGCGAGGTGCGCCGACACGTCGTCGAGGAACGCCAGGCGCCGCTGGGCCGCGACCGCCTCGGCGCGGGCGAGCCGCTCGGCGATGAAGAGCCGCGCGCGGTCCAGCGCCTGCGCGCACTGCGAGGCGATCGTGACTGCGAGCGCGCGCTCGACTTCCGGAAAGACGCGCGGGGCGTCGTAGCCCACGTAGAGCACGCCGAGCGGCAGCCCCTGCGACGGCAGGGGCAGCGCGACGAAGGCTTCCCCCCCGAGCCCCTCGTGCCCCGGGTACCTGGAAACGAGCGCGGCGCGATCCTCGAGGAACACGGGCGCCCGCGAATGGAACGCGTCCCGGACCGGCCCCGGTTCGGTGAGCCGCGCCGACGCCACGACCCCCGGCTCCGCGCCGTACGGGAGCACGTCCATGCCGCCGCCGGCGCCGGGCACGAGGAGGAGGCCCCGCGCCCCGCCGAGCGCGAGGACCCCGCGCCCGAGCGTGACCTCCGCGACCTCGTCCGGCGTCCGCGCGCGAGAGAGCGCGGCCGTGACGGACTGCAGCCGCTCCAGTCGGGCGGCCGACGCCTCTGCGTCCGCACGCGCGATTCGCTCCGCTTCCAAGGAGGGAGCGGTGCCGCCCGCGCGCGGAGACGCGGTGAATCCCTCTCGCCAGTCCAAATTGTCCCCCCGGACACGGACTGCGTGTTTGGCTCGCCATTAACCCAGAACGGGTGAGCGGATTCAAGGCCAGTGTGCGCGGGCATGACCCGCGTCCCCTCGCCCGTGGTAATCGCTTCGGGATCGAGGTGAAATGGTCGTCATGTCCAGGCGCGCCCAGAAGAACGCAGAGCTCCAGGTCAACGGGAAGAGGGCCCTCGGCCCCGTCCTGGAGTTCATGCGGACGCTCTGGGCCCTCGATCACGCGCTCCAGTCGGCCTCCAAGCGGATGGAGTCACGGCTGCGCATCACCGCGCCGCAGCGGCTCGTGGTCCGGATCCTCGGGCGCTATCCGGGCATCTCGGCGGGCGAGCTCTCGGAGATCCTGCACCTCCACCCGAGCACGCTCACCGGGATCCTGAAGCGCCTCGGCGACCGCGGTCTCCTGGAGCGCCGGCGAGATCCCGCCGACGCGCGCCGGGCACTCTTCTCCCTCACGGCGAAGGGGCGCACGGTGGACGACCTCCGGAGCGGCACGGTCGAGGCTGCGGTCCGGCGCGCGCTCACCCGCGTGCGCCCCGCGACCGTGCAGCACGCGCGCGAGGTGGCCGAGGTGCTCGCGGCCGAGCTCGCGCGGGCGGACTGAGCCCCCTGCCCGCCTGGCGGTCCGGTGGTACATTCACGCGCGTGCGAGTCCTGCTCTCCAACGACGATGGCGTGCATGCGCCCGGGCTGAAGGCGCTCGCCGCCGCCTTCGAGGGCGACGAGGTGTGGGTGGTGGCGCCCGACCGCGAGCAGTCGGCCTCGTCGCACGCGATCTCGCTCCACCACCCGCTGCGGCTCCTCGAGCTCGCGCCGCGCTGGTACGCGGTGGACGGGACGCCGACGGACGCCGTGTACATGGGCCTGAACCACGTGCTCCGCGCGGCAAGGCCCGACGTGGTCGTCTCGGGGATAAACCACGGCCCGAACCTCGGCAACGACGTCCTCTACTCCGGCACCGTGGCGGCGGCGATGGAAGGGGCGCTCCTCGGGGTGCACGCGATCGCCGCCTCGCTCGCGTCGCCCCCGACCCATGTCTTCGAGGAGGCCGCCCGCTTCGTGGCGGCGCTCGCGCGGCACGTGGTCGCGCGCCCGCCGCCGGCGCCGCTCCTGCTCAACGTCAACGTCCCGCCCGGCCCGGTGCGCGGGTTCCGCTTCGCCCGGCTCGGCCGGCGGACCTACGGCAACGAGGTCATCGAGAAGACCGATCCGCGCGGCCGCAAGTACTACTGGATCGGCGGCGAGGGCGGCCCCACGAACGAGGACATCCCGGGCTCCGACTGCAACTGCGTGCTGAAGGACGGTCTCGTGGCCGTCACGCCGCTCCACCTCGACTCCACGAACGACGCCGTGCTGCAGGAGCTGCGGAGCTGGACGCTGCCCGGGTACACGAAGGAGCCGGCGCTTTGACGAAGCCCCGCGCCGTCCGCGGCGCGGCGCCCTCCCGGCCCGCGCTCGGCGCCGCCGCCCTCGCGCTCGCCCTCGCCGCCTGCGCCCCGCCCCCGTCGCTCGC
>NZ_JALCZB010000040.1:0-42158 GCF_022690745.1 Anaeromyxobacter sp. SG64
CGCGCCGGCGGAGGCCTGCGGCGCCGGGGCGGCGTCCGCGTGCGCCTCGCCGGCCGGCGCGGACCGGCGCGACTCCGGGGAAGCGCCGGCGCGGCCCTCGTCCTCGAGCGGCTCGGCGCGGCGGAGCGGCGCGACGGGGCGGAGCTCGCGCTCGGGGAAGACCGCCACCCCGACGACGCCGACGTCGCGCGCATCGCCGGTGAGCGCCGCGTACGAGCGCGGCACGCTCGAGAAGCGGAACGCCGCGACGGACTCGCGGCTCGTCCGGAACCCGTCGATGGCCACCTCGGACCAGCCCTCCACGAGGTACCCCCGCTTCGTCCACGTCGCGGGACGTCCGTCGATCACGTCGCGGCCGTCGACCGACACGACCACCTCCACGCGGCGGCCGGAGTCGTTCCGCACACGCACGAGGTACCTCCCGCCGAGCGAGCCGAGGACGTAGGTGCGCCCGCGGTGGGAGAAGGTCGGCAGCGCCCTGCCCTCCTCGTCGGTGAGCTGGATGGAGTAGGGCCCGGCCTGCGCGGGCCGCTCCGGCGGACGGGCGGTGGCGCGGGCGCCGGGAACTGCGCACAGCAGGGCAAAGGCAGCGGCGAGGACGTGTACACGGACGTGCATGGTCGGCTCCTCTCTCTCGCGAGGTGAACGGACGAGCGGGCGAAAGGATCTACGGACGCCGTCCGGGTGACACGGGGGCATGCGCGACGCGGATGACGCGTTGCGTCCGCCGGGCGAGGTGCGGACATTCGCGCCATGCCCACGCCACGCGACGCCGTAGCCGTGCTCGAGGACGATCACCGTGAGGTCGAGGAGCTCTTCCAGGCCTTCGAGCGCTCCCGGAGCGCCACGCACCGGGAGGACCTCGCCGCGAGGATCGTCCGCGAGCTCTCGATCCACGCCTCGATAGAGGAGCAGCTCGTCTACCCGCGCGTGCGGCAGGTGGTCGACGGCGCGTCCAAGGAGCCGGCGGTCCTCGTCGCCCTCGAGGAGCACCACGTCGCGAAGCTCGCGCTCACCGAGATCCGCACCCTGCGGGCGACCGACCCTCGCTTCGACGCCAAGGTCCGCGTGCTCATCGCGAGCGTGCGCCACCACGTCGAGGAGGAGGAGCGCGACCTCCTTCCTGCGATGGAGCGCGCCTACACGACGGAGGAGCTGCGAGAGCTCGGCGCCGCGCTCGAGCGCGCGAAGCGGATCGCTCCGACGCGGCCCCATCCCTTCGCGCCGGACGAGCCGCCCGGCGCCATGTTCGCAGGGCTCGCCGCCGGCGCCCTCGACCGCAGCCGCGACGGCCTGGCCCAGCTCGTCGACATGGCGGTGGACATGAGCCGGCAGCTCGTGGACTCGGCGCTCCGCCGTGGCGAGGACGCGGTGCGCCGCGCGCGCGGGCGCCTCACGCGCAGGCTCGAGGAGGCGCGGGCGGAGGTGCAGCCCGAGGCGGTCGAGCGGCGGATACGGCGCGGCGTGCGCGCGGCCCGGCGCGCTCAGCAGCGGATCGGCGAGGGCGTAGAGGAGGTCGGTCGCGAGCTCCAGCCGGAAGCCGCGCAGTAGCGTCGCGCGCCCGCGCCCGGGGTCCGACCGCGCCCTACCCGGCCGCGCCTCGGCGCACTCGCGCGCCCTTGTGGCTCCTCGGCCGCCCGTGCGAGGTTCCCGGCCCGGCTGCCCGCCTCACGGTGCAGCCGCGTCCTCGTTCCTCGCCCGGGAAGGGCTCCGGAGCCCGCATGAAGACCCTCGTCGCCTCCGTCATGGCCGTCGCGCTCCTCGGAACCGGCTGCATCGTCCACGGCGGCCCGGTCTACCGCCGGTCCAGCAGCGGCGCCGTGGCTGCGCCCGCGAAGAGCTGCCCGCCCGGTCACCGCTGGAGCGACGGCCGCTGCCACTCCAAGGGCAAGGGGCACGACCGGTAGCGCGGCAGCGCGCCGCCTACGGGGTCGGCTCAGCCGGTCGCGCCGCGCCAGCGGAGAAAGGCCGCGGACCGCCTCCGCGCGCGCGCACGCCACAGCTGCGCGAGCGAGAGCGCGAGGCCCGCGGCGAGGAGCACGAGCATCCCGCGGAGATACGCGTCGTTGATGGGGGTGCGCGGCGCGAGCCCGAGCGCGAGCGCCCCGAATCCTGCGAGCGCGCCGGTGAGCGCGACGAGCTGCGCGGACACGGCGGCGCGCCAGCAGCGCCACGAGCCCGCGAGCAGCGAGTAGCCCGCCCACAGGAGGACGAGGCCGCAGAGCCCCTCGACGACGGTGGCGAGGGGGATGGGCGGCTCCTCGATCCGGAGGGCGCCGAGCGCGAGCGGGTGCCCGTGGTGGGCAGCGGCGAAGACGAGGAACGTCGTCGCCTCGGCGACCAGGATGAGGCCGAACAAGGCGGCCCCGGGCGTCGTCCGGCGCGGTGTTGCCATCCCTCCTCCTCCCCGAGCCGGCTCCTGGAGCGCGAACGGCTCGCCTGGAGATCGTAAGCACGACGCGCCGCGTGGGACCCGGGAGGTCGCCCGGCGCCCGTGGCCCAGGCGATCGGGGAGACGGCCGGTGCATGGGGATGTGCTAGCGTCACCGCGTGCTCCGCCGCCCCCCGCAGAGCGTCGTCCTGGCGATCGCCTCGGCCGGCGTCGTCGGCGCCGAGGCCCTGGCGCTGGGCGTCTGGTGCGTCCGGCTCCTCGGGCAGGGTGAGGCGATGCTGCGCTCCGCCGCGACCGCGGTCCTGTGCCTCCTCGTCGCGGGCGGGATCGTCGCGTTCATCCGCGGTGCGCTCCTCCAGCGCCCCGACGTCCGCATGACTGCGGTCGGCTGGACCATGCCGATCGCGGCGTGCCTGGGCGTGTTCGCGATGCTCATCGGGCTCGTGGCCGCGCTGCTCTCGGCCCGCACGGCCGCGCTCCCCCTGCTCGCGTTCGCGCTCGTGGTGGTCCTGCCGATCGGGACGATCGGCGTCGCGCTCCTGCGCCCGTCGGCGCGCGCGTGGTTCGACGCCGGCGCCGAGCGGGAGAGACGGTCCCGCCGCGCCTGAGGCCCCGGCTGGCCTGGTCGTCTCGTGCGGCTGGCGGCCCCCCGTGCGCCTGTCCGCGTTCCGCAATATCCTGCGGGCATGGCGACCGAGCCCATCCGACTGTTCGTGACCGGCGGCACCTTCGACAAGGAGTACGACGAGCTGACCGGGCGCCTGTACTTCAAGGACACGCACGTCCACGAGATGCTGCGGCTCGCGCGCTGCCGCGTCGAGACGCGCGTGCGGACGCTCATGATGATCGACAGCCTCGACATGACCGACGCGGATCGCCGCGCGATCGTCGAGAACTGCCGGAGCGCCGCCGAGCAGCGCCTCGTGATCACGCACGGGACGGACACCATGGCCGAGACCGCCCGCGCGCTCCTGGACGCGGGGCTCGGCAAGACGATCGTCCTGACCGGCGCGATGGTCCCCTACGCGTTCGGCTCCTCGGACGGGCTCTTCAACCTCGGCAGCGCGATCTCGTTCGCGCAGGTGCTGCCGCCCGGCGTCTACGTCGCGATGAACGGCCGCGTCTTCCCGGGCGACCACGTCCGGAAGAACCGGCAGAGCGGCATCTTCGAGGAGGTGTGACCCGCCCGGGCGCTCGCGCCCCGGAGCCGCCCGAGGGAACGTCCGGGCCATGGCTCCTTCCGAACCGCGATGGGAACTCCTCTACTGGCCGGGCCTCCAGGGCCGCGGCGAGTTCGTCCGGCTCGCGTTCGAGGACGCGGGCGTCCCGTACGACGACGTGGGGCGCATGCCCGACTCGGAGGGCGGCGGCGCCGCCGCGATCGAGCGGCTGCTCGAGGAGCCCGGGCCGTGGCTCACACCGCTCGGGCCCCCGGCGCTCCGGCACGGCGAGGTCCTCGTCGCGCAGACCGCCGCGATCCTGCAGTACCTCGCGCCGCGCATCGGCGTCGTCCCGGAGGACGAGGCGAGCCGGCTGCGCGCGCACCAGATCCAGCTCACGATCGCCGATCTCGTCGCCGAGACCCATTCCACGCATCACCCCGTCGCGACCTCCCTCTACTACGAGGCCCAGCGGCGCGAGGCGAAGCGCAACGCGGAGGCGTTCGTGCGCGAGCGCATCCCGCTCTTCCTGCGGTACCTCGATCGCGCGCTCGACTCGAACCCCGCCGGCGGCGGGAGGTGGCTCGTCGGGAGCGACTGCAGCTACGCCGATCTCTCGACGTTCCAGATCATCGCCGGGCTCCGCTACGCGTTCCCGAACGCGATGCGCCAGCACGAGCGGAGCTTCCCCCGGCTCGCCGCCCTGCACGACGCCGTCGCCGCGCGACCGCGCATCGCGGCGTACCTCGCGTCCGACCGCCGCCTCCCTTTCAACGAGTGGGGCATCTTCCGGCACTACCCGGAGCTCGATCTCGGAACCGCGGCCCGGACCGGCCGCGCGCGCGCCCGGAAGGCGGGCCCGATGAAGGCCGCAGCCCGCTCGAAGATCGTGCGCCGCGCGCCCGCCGGGAAGTCTCGCGCCGCTGCGACCGTCCGCGGCAAGGGTCGGAAGCCACGGCGGGAGGCGTGAGGCGGACCGGGCGGGCGGACCCGCGCGAGGGACCCCATTCGAACTCTTTCCGCGCAGTGACGTTCGCGGCCAACTCACCACCTCGAAGGCCACCCGAACCCGGAGTTGACCATGAAGCGGATCGCCCTCGCCCTCCTCCTCGGCTCGCTCGCCACCCCCGCCCTCGCCGCGACGAAGACCTACCAGGTGACCGGTCCGGTCCTCGAGGTCACCGAGGACAGCGTCACCGTCCAGAAGGGCAAGGAGAAGTGGGAGATCGCCCGCACGCCCGACACGAAGATCACGGGCGAGGTGAAGAAGGGCGAGAAGGTGACGGTCGAGTACCGGATGACGGCGACCAGCGTGGAGGCGAAGCCGGCGGGCAAGGCGAAGAAGTAGCGCGCGACGTTCGGTGAAGGTGCGGCGGCGGCGCGGGCGCGCCGCTATCTTCCTCGCGTGCCCGGCCGCCCGCTCTCGCTCCGCGCCCTGAACCGCGCCACCCTCGCGCGCCAGCTGCTCCTCGCCCGCCAGCGCGTCCCCGTGCTCCGCGCCATCGAGCGGCTCGCCGGCCTGCAGGCGCAGCTCGCGCGACCGCCGTTCATCGGCCTCTGGTCGCGGGTCGAGGGGTTCCGCCGCGAGGAGCTGAGGCGGCTCGTCGCGTCGCGGGCGGTGGTCCGCGGGCCGCTCATGCGCGCGACGCTCCACCTCGTCACCGCCGCGGACTTCCTCGCCTTCCGCGGTCCCCTCCAGCCCGCCCTGGACGCCGCGTCCAGGATCGTCGCGGACCGCCTCGTGAACGTGGACCTCGCGCGGGTGATCGCCGCGGCCCGCGCGCTTTTCGAGGAGGAGCCGCGGACCTTCGACGAGCTCCGGCCGCTGCTCGGCGCGCGGTTCCCGGGGGTGGACCTTCGCGCGCTGGCCTACGCCGTGCGCACCCAGCTCCCGCTCGTGCAGGTCCCGAGCGAGGACGCGTGGGCGTTCCATGGCTCGGGGCGCTTCGCGGTGGCGGAGGCGTGGCTCGGTGAGGCGATCCCGGACGAGCGCTCCCCGGAGGCGCTCGCCGTCCGCTACCTCGCCGCGTTCGGCCCCGCGACCGCGGCGGACCTGCAGGCGTGGTCGGGCCTCGGGAGGCTCGACGGCGCGCTCGCGGCGATCCGGCCGAAGCTGCGGAGCTTCCGCGACGAGGACGGGCGGGAGCTCCTCGATCTCCCCCGCGCTCCCCGTCCGCCGGAGGACACGCCCGCGCCCGTGCGGTTCCTGCCGGAGTGGGACAACCTGCTGCTCGCCCACGCCGACCGTCGCCGCGTCGTGGCCGAGGCGCACCGGAAGGCGCTCACCACGAAGAACCTGGTCGTGCCTCCGACCTTCCTGGTGGACGGGTTCGCCGCCGGCAGGTGGCGGATCGCGGGCACCGGCAAGCGCACGAAGCTCGAGCTCGAGCCGTTCGCGCCGCTGCCGAGACGCACGCGGGACGCGCTCGAGGAAGAGGGCGAGCGGCTCGTCGGGTTCGTGGTGAACGACGAGGAGGCGGCTCGCGCGCGGGGGCGGCGGGGGTGACCGCGACCTCGACCGCCGGCGCGCGCTCCGGCGACCGTCATCGCAATGGCGCGCGTGAGAAGTAGACTCCCGGAATGACCACCTCCCCGCTCCGCGACCTCGTCGCACGCTGGCGCGACGATCCCGGCGGCACCTACCGCACCTGGTTCACGTGGGACGAGCGGCTCAAGAACTTCCGCTCCATTCGCCGCGGCATCGAGAAGGTCGTCGCGGAGATCGAGGCGGGCGCGTTCGGCAACGTCTACAAGGGCTCGTCCCTCGAGACCGCCGTCGGCGCGATCGCCGAGCAGCGCCAGATCTTCAAGGGCGCCGACCACGCGTTCCTTTGGAAGCCCAAGCTCCGCATTCCCGACATCTACGAGGACCGCGAGAACCAGCTCGCTTTCGGCCGGTTCCTCGGTGCCTGCCTGTGCTGCGGCGGCGAGGAGGCGCTGCTCGCCGAGGTCCGCCGGCTCGCCGCTCGCCGGATCAAGGGGCTGGGCCCCGCCGCGGCGAACCTCCTCTACTTCCTGCACCCCACGCTCGCGCTGCCCTTCAACACCGCCATCGTGAACGGCTACAACGCGCTCGCGGGCGCGAAGGTGAAGCTCGGGCGGTGGGACGACTACCTCGCGCTCCGCGAGGGCGCGCTCCGGCTCGTGGCCGAGCACCGGGACCTCCTCTCGAACGACCTCGGCGCCGTGGCAGGCCTCCTGTTCGACGTCGGCTCGGGCCGCTACCGCGCGCCGCCGCGCGCCGACGACGCAGCCGCGCTCACCGCCTGGCAGGCGGATCTCGCGAAGGTGCGCGAGGAGAGCGCGAAGGAGCGGAAGACGCGGGAGGCCGCGTCGGCAGGCGACCGGACTCACACCGAGATCCAGGCCTGGCTGCGCGACCTGGGGCGCGCGCTCGGCTATGGGGTGTGGATCGCGTCGAACGATCGAAACCGGCCCTGGGGGGATGGCCGCCTGTGCGATGGATGCCTCGCGGAGCTGCCGCCGTCACTCGCGGGCGGCGCCGGATCGGGGTTCATCCCGCTCATCGACGTCCTCTGGCTGGAGCCAGGATCCGGCCGCGTCGAGGCTGCCTTCGAGGTGGAGCACACCACGACGATCCAGACGGGCGTGATGCGCATGCTCGATCTCGCCGAGACGCAGGCGGGAGGCCTCCGCGGGATCTTCCTGGTCGCGCCGGACGATCGCGAGGACGACGTGCGGCGGCAGCTCTCCCGCCCGGCGTTCCGACGGATCGGCGAGCTCGACGTTCGCTGGCTCCCCTACGGCGAGCTCGCGCGGAACCGGGAGGCGATGGCGCGGTTCGGGACCGGCCTGAAGGCAGTGGCGAGGCGGCTCGGCTGAAGGGCGGTGGAACGTCCAGGCGCGCGAGCACGCTCCTCGAGCCGGGATCGACCCTCGTCTGGGTGTGAACGTCGCGGGCGAAATATCGCTGTCGGACCCGCGTACGATTTCTCGCCCCGGAGGTCCCCATGCGCGTATTTCCGATCGTGGCGTCCCTCGCTGTCACCATGCCCCTCGTGCTCGCCGTCGCGCCCGCAGCCGCGATCGCCGCCGACACGAAGCGCAGCTGCGACGTGGAGATCACCGGCAAGGACGAGATCGTCCGGAGCGGCGACGTCGTGGTCTCCGCCGGCGAGCACCCCCGGCACGTCGTCGCGCTGAGCGGGAGCGTACGCGTCAAGAGGGGCGCGACCGTCGACGAGGCCGTCGCGCTCGGTGGAGACGTCGTCATCGAGAGCGACGCTGCGGTCACGGGCGACGTCACCGCCGTGGGCGGGAACGTCCGCCTCGAGAAGGGCGCGCGCGTCGAGGGGAACGCGACCACCGTCGGCGGCAAGCTGCTCGTCGCGCAGGGGGCTGCGCTCCAGGGGGAGCGCCACTCCGTGGAAGCCATGATCGACGGGGAGAGCCTGGCGCAGCGCGTCGTCGGGGCCGTGTCGGCCGCGCTGCGCGACGCGGACTGCCACGTCCGGATCCGCAAGGAGTAGGGGCCGCACGCGCGCGGCGTGATAGGACCGTCGCATGCCGCTCTTCTCGCGCCGCCTGCCGCACGTCCTCACGCAGAAGGATCTCGTCCTGCTGCTCGCGCCGACCTATGCGGCGGCGCGCAGCGTGGACGAAGAGGAGGCACAGGACCGCCTCGCGCAGGCGCTCGCCGTGCCGGCGGCGCTGGACGACGTGTACCGCGGGTTCTCGGAGGCGCTCCGCGCGCTCCAGGGCCCGCGGACGACCGAGGACCAGCTCATGGACAAGCTCTCCGCGGGCGTGCTCGCGCGCCGCGCGCGCGCCAAGCCTGCCCCGGCGACGCCGGCCGTCTCGGCGGTGCTCGTGCGGCTCGACCTCGAGATCGGCCTCGCCGCCGAGGCGATGCGCGGGACGCTCGCCACGCCGCGCGGCAAGGCGCTGCTCGACGAGGGGCTGCGTACGCTCGGCGCGCACGTCGTGAAGGATTTGCTGAAGTAAGAGGCACGTTCACCGGCCGACGCGCCCCCGCGACCCCAGAGCGACCGCCCGACGACGGCCCGGCTGAGGACGATCGGGCGCCGAGTGGCGCGAGCGCGGCCGGGAGGTCGACCGCGCTCGCGAGCCGCTACTTCCCGCCGTGCTCCTCGTGAAGCTTGCGAATCTGCGCCTCGCTGAGCTTCGTCAGCTTCACCGCCTTCGCGTCCTTCCGCTCGGCCTCCGGCACCTTGTTGATCGCGTCCTCGGGGCTCTTCGCCTCGGTGGTGAGGTACATCGTGTGGTCGCCCGACATGCAGCCCCACTCCGCCTTGCCGAGCAGCTTCTTGTCCTTCGCGACCTCGTCCATCCGCGCGAGGCACTCCTCCGGCGTGTGCTTCACCGTCACGAGGTACTTGCCCTTCCCCTCTCCTGCCATCGTGGTGTCGGCCGCCAGGCTCGGCGCCGCCGCGATGAAGAGCGCCGCGATCGTCGTCGTCCACAGGGCGAGCTTCATGAGCGTCTCCTCCTTTCACGCGCCCCCATACGCCTCCCTCCCGCCCGGCGCACGCCCACGACCGCGACGCCCGAAGGGCTGGGAGGCGCCTGGAGCGTGCACCCGACCGAGAGTACCGCTCCGCGGACCGACCGCCCGCGGCGCGGTCTCTCCTGCCGACCGCTCCTCCGAATGGCTCGCAACAACATGTCCCGGCGGCGGCACGATGCCTGCTTTGCCGCCGTTCTCATGACTGCTCCTCGCCGCGTTTTGCCAGGCACCGTCTACCTGATCACGCGGCGCTGCTCGGAACGCCGCTTCTTCCTTCGCCCGTCCAAGATCATCAACGAGATCTTCCTCTACGTCCTCGCCCTCGCAGCCCGTCGCCACGGCGTCCTCGTCCACGTGTTCTGCGTCCTCTCCAACCACGCGCACCTCATCGTCACCGATCCCGAAGGACGCCTCCCGGCTTTCATGCAGTACCTGGACTCTCTCGTCGCACGCGCGGTGAACGCCTCGCTCGGCCGCTTCGAAAGCTTCTGGGCGACCGACGGGAGCTACAGTGCGGTCGAGCCGCTCGATGCTGAGGACGTCCTCGCGAAGGCTGCGTACGTGCTCGCCAATCCCGTCGCCGCCGGACTCGTCAGGCGGGGCGCGGAGTGGCCGGGTCTCTGGACTGCCCCAGAGCAGATCGGGACCATCAAGCTCGTGGCCCGAAGGCCGAGCTTCTTCTTCGACCCCAAAGGCTACCTCCCGGAGACTGTCGAGCTCGAGCTCTCAGCCCCGCCGGGCTTCGCCTCTGCGGACGAGTTCCGTGCCTCGCTCTCGGCCGCCGTGCAGGAGCTCGAGAAGAGGCACCACCAGGAGATCGCCACCAAGGGCCGCCGGTTCGTCGGCGTCACGCGGGTGCTGGCGCAGAACCCGTTTGCGAGCCCGCCTGCCGGAGAGCCTCGCTTCGAGCTCAAGCCCCGGATTGCCGCGCGCGACAAGTGGAAGAGGATCGAGGGCCTCCTCCGCCTCCGGTCCTTCCTCGTCGAGTACCGGCAGGCCTTGGTCGAGTGGAGCTCGGGTGTGCGGACCGTGGTCTTCCCCGCCGGCACCTACCACCTGCGCCTTTTCCACGGCGTGCGGTGCGCCGGCGCAGCGTAGGATCCGCTCTCGCTCACGGACTCAGTGGGTCGGTTCCGCGCGCTTCCATGGCAGGGGTGCGCGCGCAGCCAGCGAAACTCGCGTCCACAGCCCGAAAGCGCGTCGAAACGTCACTCGCAGGCGGGCGTGAGTCGCCGGACTGCCTAACCATGACGCCGAGATTGCGCATCGAGCGCCCTCTCCTGCCGTATCCGCCGCTGGTTACTCTCGGTCTGGCCGAATACTCTCGAATACTCTCGGTCTGGCCGAACGAAGCGAAGCGAAGCGAAGAGGTCAGCGCGAACCCCTCGCCCTGACCGCGTCTCCCACCAGGAGCGCCGCCGGGTAGAACACCTGCTCCTCGGTGCGCGCGTGGAGCTGGAGGTCCTTCGCGAGCTGCTCGACCTTCGCGTTCCCCGCCTTCCTCGCCGTGGCCTCGAGCTTCTTCGCCGCGGCGCCGATGGCCTCGTGCTCCTTCAGCATCTTCGGGAGCTCCTCGCGGAGCGCGTCGGTGAGCTTCAAGACCTCCGCCATCTTCGCGTCGTACTTCCCGGCCGCGAGCGGCTCGAGCAGCGCGAGGGGCGGAAGCGCGATCTCCTCCTCCCGGACGAAGTGCGGGTGGAGCACCTCGGCGAGCGCTCGCGCGGCCTGCCCGACCGCCGCAGGTGCCTTCGTCGCGCGCACGAGCTCCTCGTGGATCTTCGCGTGCTCTGCGCGCATGGAGTCCGGGATCTGGAACGGCGCCGCTGCGTGAGGTGCCTCGGCCTCCTGCCCGTGCTGCGCAGCGGCCGGTCGCGCGTGCGCGGCGGCCGCCAGCACGAGGGCAGGAGCGATCGACGTCCAGGAGAGCAGCCGGCGGGCTCGAACGGGCTTCCCATCGCGCATGGCAGGACCTCCGCGTGTCGTGTAACCACACGGCGCCCACGGGCGCGCGGATCCTTGCCGCACTCCGACGAACGAACCGACGTGGGTGAGCGCGGCCGGTCGGTGACGCCCTACCCCACCCTGACCGTCCCGAGCTCGGTCCCTTCCCCGTCCACCGTGTGGACCGCGCAGGCGAGGCATGGATCGAAGGAGTGAATGGTCCGCAGCGCCTCGAGGGGCAGCTTGGGGTCGGCGATCGGATTCCCGACCAGCGCCGCCTCGTACGGCCCGGCCTGCCCCTTCCCGTCCCTCGGCCCGGCGTTCCAGGTCGACGGCACCACCGCCTGGTAGTTCTTGATCGCGCCGTCCTCGATGACGACCCAGTGCGACAGCGCCCCGCGCGGCGCCTCGTGGAACCCGAACCCCCGCACCTCGTTCTTCGGGAAGGTCGGCGCGTTGAACACCGCCGTGTCGCCCCGGCCGATGTTCTCGACGAGGAGCTGCCAGTGCTTGAGGGCGAGCTCGGCGAGGACCGCGGTCCGGATGGCGCGCGCGGCGTGGCGGCCGAGCGTGGAGTGGAGCACGGCCGGTGTGAGCTTCGCGCCCGCCACCGTCCCGGCCACGTCGAGGCAGCGGTCGGCCCAGAAGCGGATGCGCGGGTGGCCGAGCGCGTAGCCGACGAGCACCTGCGCCAGCGGACCGACCTGCATCGGCCTGTCCTGGAAGCGCGGCGCCTTCACCCACGAGTACTTCCCCTCCGGCTGCCAGTCCTGGACCTTCGGGACCGTCTCCTCCGCGAACGGACTCTTCTGCCAGTCCCCTTCGTAGAACGATCGCGCGATCGACTCCGTGACGTTGTCGCGGAAGTACGGATCGCTGAACGAGGAGAAGGGCCGCGCGGTGGAGAGGTCGCCCGCCATGATCGTCCCGCCGGGCAGATCGAACTTCGTCCCGGGCGCGTCGATGGGCAGGTCGGGGACGGAGAGGTAGCTCGTCACGCCCGCGCCGTGGCGCAGCCAGTCGGGGTACATACCGGCCACCGCGCAGACGTCGGCGAAGTACGCCTGGTGCACGAACGCCTGCACCTCCTCGAGCAGCGTCTTCACCTGGTACAGCTTCTCCATGTTGAGCGCGGCGGGGCTGTCCAGGTTGATCGCGTTCGCGACGCCGCCGACGGCGAGGTTCTGGATGTTGGGCGTCTTGCCGCCGAGGATCGCGACCGCCTGGTTCGCCTTGCGCTGCACGTCGAGCGCCTGCAGGTAGTGCGCGACCGCGAGGAGGTTCACCTCCGGCGAGAGGCGCATCGCCGGGTGACCCCAGTAGCCGTTCCGGAAGATCCCGAGCTGCCCCGCCTTCACGAAGCCGTCGAGCTTGGCCTTCACGGCCGCGAGGGCGGCCCGCGAGTTCCCCGGCCAGGACGAGAGGCTCCCGCCGAGCGCGGCGGCCTTCGCCGGATCGGCCTCGAGCGCGCGCGTCACGTCCACCCAGTCGAGCGCGGAGAGCTGGTAGAAGTGCACCACGTGGTCGTGCAGCGCGTGGGCGGCGACGAGCAGGTTGCGGATGAGCTGCGCGTTCAGCGGGATCGGCAGCCCGAGCGCGTTCTCCACCGCGCGCACCGACGCGATCGCGTGGACAGTCGTGCACACCCCGCAGATGCGCTGGGTGAACACCCACGCGTCACGGGGGTCGCGGCCCTTCAGGATGAGCTCCATCCCGCGCCACATCGTGCCGCTCGACCAGGCCTTGCGGACGGCGCCGCCGTCCACCTCGATGTCGATGCGCAGGTGCCCCTCGATCCGGGTGACCGGGTCGATCGTGATGCGCTGGCTCGTCATGATGCCGCTCCTTCCTGGACCCCGGCGGGCAGGCGCTCCGCCGCGGCGACGCTCACGCCGGCGAGGATCGGGAAGCGCCGCACCGCCACGATGTAGAGCATCGTCTCGGTGGCGATGAAGCCGAGGGTGATGAGGATCTCCCCGAGCGACGGGAAGTACCGCCAGCCGTGGCCCGGCTGAAAGGCGACCAGGAACGCGTCGATGCGGTAGAGCGCGCCGCCGGCGAGCGCGAGGAGCGCCGCCTGGAGCTGGGTGACCGGGCTCGCGTGGACCCACTGCTGCAGGAAGAGTCCCGCCGCGGAGAGGAGGAGCAGCGTCTCGGCCCAGAAGAAGAACGACAGCGTCCCCGAGGTGACGGTGAGGCCCAGGCGCCCGGCGCCCATCAGCCCGGCGAACCGCACCGCGACGAAGGCGAGGATCACGCCCGCGATGAACACGCCGAGCGAGCCGAGCAGCCGCGTCTCGAGCGGCCGCCCGAACGCGGCGCTCGAGAAGATCGTCTCGAAGTACAGCACGGCGTAGCCCATGCCGAACGCGGTGAGGAGGAAGAGCAGCGGCAGCGCGCCGGTGTGCCACAGCGGGTGGACCTTCGTGCCGGCGACGACGAGCAGCGAGCCGAGGCTCGACTGGTGCATCGTGGGGAGCACGAGCCCCAGCGCGATCACGAAGGGCAGCGCGCGCGAGAGCCGCGGCAGCCAGCGCGCCGCGAACGCCTCGCGCCGCAGATGCCTCCCGCGGGCCCAGCGCTCGAGCAGGGCCGGCGAGAGCTCCACGAGGAGCACCGCCAGGTACGCCATGATGCAGAGCGCGACCTCGAGGAGGATCGAGCTCGTGTTCCAGCGCCACGGCATGAGCGGGACCTTCCACAGCGCCCAGTAGCGGCCGACGTCGAACATGACCGCGATGCCCGCGACGGAGTAGCCGAGCGCGCTCGTCAGGATCGCCGGCCGGACGAGCGGGTGATAGCGGCCGCGGTTCAGGACGAAGACGAGGAGCGCGATGGCGTACCCGCCGCTCGCGAGCCCGGTCCCCACCACCACGTCGAAGGCGATCCAGAGCCCCCACGGATAGCCGTCGTTCATCGCGGTGACCGCGCCGAGCCCCCGCGTGAACCGCACGACGCCGACCGCGGTCGCCGCGGCCCACAGGACCAGCATGACCTTGAAGGTCGGCGTGAGGAGCCGCCCTCCCACCGCGCGCGCTCCCGACGTCATGGCTCCTCCTCCCCGCCGCCGCTCGCGCGCCGGTTGCGCCAGGTGACCCAGGCGAGCGCCCCGAAGAGCGCCACCGGCGCGACGAAGCCCTGATAGATGCCGTGCTGGATCGTCTCGCCGAGCGCGGGCACCGGCTCCGGCCCCAGGGCTGGCAGGCCGAGCGCCGTGAACGGCAAGGCGGAGAGGACGAGCACGCCCGTGCCGCCCCCCTCGCGCTCGCCGTACACCCCGCCGCGGTAGCGCCCCGGCTCCGCGTCGAGCCGCCGGTGCGCCTCGGCGCGAAGCTCGGCGCGCGTGCCGAACACCACCGCGTCTCGCGGACAGGCCTCGGCGCAGGCCGCGCCCTTGCCCTCGCGCCAGCGGTGCCGGCAGAGCTCGCACTTCACGATGCGCGGCGTCGCGGACGACCACTGGAAGCGGGGCACGTTGAACGGGCAGGCCACCTGGCAGTAGCGGCAGCCGACGCAGCGGTCCACGTCGTACGCCACCACGCCGCGCTCGCCCTTGTGGAGCGCGCCGAGCATGCACACGGAGACGCAGGCGGGGTCCGCGCAGTGCATGCACTGCGCCTTCACGTACGCGTCGCCCGGCCCGTCGCCCGTTCGCTTGATGATCGTGAGCGTCCGGTCGTTCAGATCGAGCGGCGCGTCGTAGGGCGCGCCGTCCACGAGCTTCACGTCCTCCGGGAGGGCGTTCGCCTCGCGGCAGCGCGCGACGCAGCCGCGGCAGCCGACGCAGCGGGTCGAGTCGAAGAGGAGCCCGAGATCGTCCCCGTGCGGCGGCTTCGGGGCGCGGGCCGAGGCGGGCGCGGGGGCCGCGGCCAGCGCGGCGGCGCCGCCGAGCGTCCCGAGGACGGTGCGTCGGGAGACGGTCGGCATGGCCTACTCCTCCTTCGGCGGCTCCCGGGGCTCCTGCCCGGCGAGCTTGCGCGACGAGACGTAGCCCGCGGCGGCGAGGCCACCGACGAGGAGCCCAGCCACGCCCGCGGAGACCGCGCTCACCTCGCCGCGCTCCGGCGAGATCCCCGGGTACGCCATCGGTCCGGTCGGCTTCTGGACCTCGACGGTCGTGTGGAGCGGGACGCGGAACGCGATCTGCTGCTCGGTGCAGCCGACGCAGGGATGGCCGATCCCGATGGGCCAGGCGCCGGGCACCTCGCAGAACGGGAGGAGAGAGCAGTTCGCGTGCGTCTGCGGTCCCTTGCAGCCGAGCTTGTAGAGGCACCAGCCGTTCCGGTGCCCCTCGTCCCCGAACGTCTTCGCGAACCGCCCGGCGTCGAAGTGCGGCCGGCGCGGGCAGTCCTCGTGGATGACGCGGCCGTAGGCGAAGCTCGGCCGGCCCTTGCCGTCGAGCGCGGGGAGCGTGCCGAACGTCGCGAACTGGAGCACGGTGCCGAGGAGGTTGTAGGGGTTCGCCGGGCAGCCCGGCAGCGTCACGACGGTCTTCCCCGCCAGCACCTCCGGCGCGCCGGTCGCGCCGGTCGGGTTCGGCGCGGCCGACGGCACACCGCCCCACGACGCGCACGAGCCGATCGCCACGATCGCCCCGGCACGGCCCGCGACGGTGCGCGCGATCTCGAGCGCGGTGCGGCCTGCGATGGTGCAGTAGCGCCCGCCCTCGCGCGTGGGGATCGCGCCCTCGATGACGCACACGTACTTGCCGTCGTTCTCCGCCATCGCCTTCGCGAGCGCGTCCTCCGCCTGGACGCCGGCGGCGGCGAGGAGCGTCTCGTGGTAGTCGAGCGAGACGAGGTCGAGGATGAGCGCCGCGACGTCGGGGTGGCTCGTGCGCAGGAGCGACTCGGTGCAGCCGGTGCATTCCTGGAAGTGGAGCCAGATGACGGAGGGCTTCTTGCCCTTCGCCACGTCGTCCGCCATGCGCTCGCCCGCCCACGCCGGCAAGCCCACCGCCGCCGCGGCGGTGGTGCAGACCTTCATGAAGTCTCGCCGTGACAGCGAGGAGGTCTCCGCGACCGAGGTCGGGTGCGGCATCGCGCCCTCCTTCCCGCGGGGTGTCCGCGGATGGGTGCGATGATGGGCGCCGTTTTCCGACGCCAACCTTGACCTCCGTCACTCAACGCAAAGAACGCGCGCATTTGTTGCGTTCGTTCGGAATCTCGCGAGGTTGGGCAGTGCGCAAAAATGAGTAGAGCTGCGGATGAACCGCGCTGCCGGACACGACTCTGACCCCTTCGCGTCAGCGCGACGCGGGCGGCGCCGGCGGCCGATCGCCTCGTCACTCAGGCGTGCGCGCGCAGCCGCTCGGCCTCCGGCCGCCGCTCCGCGGCGCGGGCGACGCCGCTCAGGATGGGCAGCCGCTTCACGAGGACGACGTACAGCGCGACGCCTGCGGCGGCGAGGCCGACCGAGAACACGATCTCGGCGAGCGAGGGGAAGTAGCTCCACCCCATACCCGGCGTGAACGCTCCGAGGTAGACGTCGAACCGGTACATCGCCCCGGCCGCGACCGCGAGCTGGGCCGCCCAGAAGAGCAGGCCGGGGTCCTCGCGGTACGAGCGCCGGAGCACCCGCACCGCCGGATACGTGAAGAGGCCCAGCTCGACGAGGAACAGCACCCCGCGCCAGCCGGTGACGTGCCGCAGCGCGCCGCTCGCGGCGAGGTCCCCGACCCGGAGCGCGACGAAGGCGAACGAGAGGGCCGCCATGACGAGCGCGAGCGAGCCGCACAGCCGGACGTCCCGCGTGCGCCGCCAGGCGAGGTGCGAGAGCGTGTCGATCACGATCACGGCGCCGAAGCCCATGCTGAGGCAGGAGAGCAGGAACAGCGCGGGCAGCCAGCCCGTGTACCAGAGCGGGTGGAGCTTCGTCGGAGCGAAGAGGAAGAGCGCGCCGAGGGACGACTGGTGCATGAAGGGCAGCACGATCGCGAGCGCGAGGAGGAAGGGGAACATCCGCTGGAGGCGCGGCAGCACGCGCGCGGCGAGCCGGCCTCGCGCGCCCGGCGCGTCGCGCCAGCGCTCGAGCAGCACGGGCAGCACCTCGAGCCAGAGGACCGCGCAGTAGGCGACGACGCAGAGCGCGACCTCGAGGAGCACCGAGCGCACGTTCCAGCGCGTCGGGACGGCGAGCCCCCACACGCTCCACCAGCGGCCGAGATCGACGAGCACGGAGAGACCGGCGAGCGTGTAGGTGATCGCGCCGGTCAACACCGCGGAGCGCACGAGCGGGTGGTGACGGCCGCGGTTCGCGACGTGCGCGACGAGCGCGAGGCCGAGGGCGCCCGCGCCGACCCCGGTGAAGGTCACGACGTTGAGCGGCTTCCACAGCCCCCACGCGAAGCCGTCGTTCAGCGCGGTGATCGACCCGAGCCCGGCGAACAGCCGGATCGACACGAGGACCGACGCGGCGGCGGCGAGGGCGAGCGCGAGCTTCGTGCCGCGGGTGAGGAGCGGGCCTGCGACGGGAGCCACGGATGCGTGGGCCATGTTCCACCTCCCCGCTCCGGAGGGAGCGGTGAGGGGCCCGCAGCGGCGGACGGCCCCGGGCGGCTGCCGGCCCCGAGCCCTCCGCATCGCAAGGCCGGCGCCAAGGCGCGGACCGGCCGCGCGCCGCACCGAACGCGCGACTGGCGCGCGAATCCTTCACCCGGCGCCGCGCGCGAGCGAGGGGACCCGCCCCGGGCTGTTGCCGTGCTCAACGGCCGGCCGCGGGCAACCGCGCCGAAAGTCGAGGCGAATCGAGGATGACCGGCGGCGATCGCGAGGACCGTCGCGATTCTCCACGGCCGTCGAATCCGTGCACACCCTGGGGAGGGCCCGCTCACCTCTTGGACGGACCCGGACGCGGGAGCTCAGTCGCCGAACCCCGCCTGCGAGCTCGCCGGGTCAGCGCTTCGTCCGGCTCGCCGCCGCGCGCTTGTGGGCCGCCGCCGTCGCCGGCGCGGCTCGCTTCGGCGCCGCCGCCGGCGTCGTCGCCGCGGCGATCTTGCGGGGCGCGGCCGCCGGAGCAGCGGCCGCAGCGTTCCCGGCCGCCGCGAGGGTCGCCTTCCGATCGGGATCGATCTCCGGCGTGAGCAGGATCTCGATGCGCCGGTTGCGCGCGCGCCCGCTCGCGGTCTTGTTCGCGGAGATCGGATCGAACTGCGAGTGCGCCGCGGCGACGAGGCGGCGGCCGGGGACATGGGCGCGCTCCTCGAGGAATCGCACGACCGTGATCGCGCGCGCGGCGGAGAGCTCCCAGTTCGTCGGGAAGCGGTCCGCGAGCCGCGGGGAGATCGGCAGGTCGTCCGTGTGCCCGGACACCTGGATGCGCTTGTCGGCCAGGCGGGCGAGCACCGCTCCCACGCGGGAGAGCACCTCCTCGCCCTGCGTGGAGATCGACGCCTCGCCGACGTCGAAGAGGATCTCGTCGACCATGTCGACCTTGATCCGCCCCTGCTCCTGCGAGAGGCGGATGTTCCCCTTCTCGATCTCCGCCTTCATCTTCTCCTGGAGCTCGTCGAACTCGCCGCGGAGCGTCGCGATCTGCTCGTCCTTCGCCTGCACGTCCTGCGAGAGCTCGGCCTTCGCGGTCGTGAGCTCCTGCTTCTCGATCTCCGTCTGCCCGAGCCGCTGCGCGAGGTCCGCCCGCTGGGCCCGCGCGTCGTCGAGCTCGGCCCGGACCCCCTGGAGGCGCTGCGCCGCGGTGGCTGCCTCGTCGCGCGCGAGCTGGAGCCGGTAGAGGAGCCAGCCCGCGACGCCCGTGCCGGCGAGGAGCGTGAGGACGAGCAGCACCCACGGTGCGCGGCTCGGGCGCCTCGCCTCGACGCGGTCGAGCTCCATCACGTCGCGCGTGTCGAGCAGCTCCGCCTCCTCGAACTTCGGCATGCAGCGCTCCCTTTCGCCGGGGGAAAACGGAGGATTCTTCCACCGAGCGTCAGGAGGCGGGCAAGCGCCAGGGTGGCCGCGCCTACCACACGGCTTGTAGGCAAGGGCGTCCCGTGTCACGCTCGGTTCGTTGCGACACCCACGACCCGCGCCCACAGCGCGCCCCGACTCCCCGTCACCCACCGTCGCCGCCCGCGTCGCGCGCGCGCTGCTCGCCGCGGCCGGCTGGCGCACCGACATCCGCTGGCCGCCGGTCCCGCGCTGCGTGATCGTGGTGTACCCGCACACGTCGAACTGGGACTTCGTCGTCGGATACCTGGCCCGGCTCGCCTCCGCGCTCCCGGTCACCTTCGTCGGGAAGCACACGCTGTTCCGCTGGCCCTTCCGCGGGCTGCTGCGGCGGATGGGCGGCATCCCGGTGAACCGCGCCGATCCCGCCGGGATCATCGAGCTGCTCGAGGGCGAGCTCGCGCGCTGCGAGCGGCTGTTCCTCGCCATCGCGCCCGAGGGCACCCGCTCGTACACCGATCACTGGAAGTCCGGGTTCTACCGGATCGCGCTCGCGACCGGCGTCCCCGTCGGCCTCGCCTTCATCGACTACCGCACGCGCACCGTGGGCCTCTCGGAGTACCTGCCGCTCACCGGCGACGAGGAGGCAGACCTCGCGCGGATCCGCGCCTTCTACGCGGACAAGACCGCCAAGCACCCCGAGCAGGCGAGCGAGATCCGCTTCCGCTCCGCGCGAGCGCGCTGAGCCGCGGCCGCGGCCGCTGGATCTCCCCGGGCGACCGGCCGTGCGCCGGCCGAGCGACCTCACCGATGGGGAGACCGCCGCAGGGAGGTGCCACGCCCGCTCGCGCCCGTTACTCGGGGTGCACGACCCGTGTCATCCACGGAAGGAGCCGTTCATGATGAGCCCCGTTCGTTTCCTGGCGCTGCTGTCCCTCCTCGTCCCCATCGCCGTGCTCGGCCAGGGGGCGGGCACCCCGCCCGCGCCCACCCGCCCATCGCCCTCGACCCCCGAGCCCAGCACTCCTCCGCCCGGCAGCGCCGAGCCCGCCACCCCCGCGCCCGGCACTCCCGCGCCCGGCGCCGCCGAGCCCAGCGCTCCGGCGCCCAGCGCCGCAGAGCCCGCGCCGTCGCACGGGAAGGACATGGGCGAGGCGATGGCGGGCTGGACGCCGCGGAAGGTCACGCCGGCGCAGGAGAAGCAGGGCCAGACGCAGATCACGGCGCTCCTCAAGAAGCTGCAGCAGGCGAGCCAGAAGGGCGAGCTCGACGCGGCCGCCGCGCTCGTGGACTTCCCGGTGCTCATGGTCACCGACAACAAGGCCGGCGACGGCGTCGGCGGGCCGTGGAACGAGGAGCAGTGGCGGAAGATGATGGAGCCCGTCTACGGGAAGCCGATGAAGGACCTGAAGATGACTCACGCCCCGAAGATCTTCCTCGTCTCCGACGCGCTCGCGACGGTGGACGACAACTGGACGATGACGATGGGCAAGAAGAAGACCACCGGCCGCAGCGCGCTGCTCCTCGTCCGGAAGGGCGGGGAGTGGAAGATCAAGGCGATGATCGAGGGCGGCTGGGGGGACATGCCGGGCGTCTCCGAGGGGCAGGGCGCCCCGGCGGGGAGCGACACCGGCACGAAGTAGCGCACACGCTTTTCAGAGCGAGCGCGAGGGGCGCGGGCGCGGGGTTCCGCGCCCGTGCCTCCCTCGGGTCTCTTCCGGGAGGGGCGATCGAGCGAGCGCGGGAATGCTCGCCGTCGCCCGGGTGTAAGTGGTGCGTCGCAGCACCCACCCCCGAGGAGCCCACCTGATGTCCATGATCAAGCGCGACGATCTCGCCGCACCGCCGAACCCCATCGCCAACGGCCCCAGCGCGGCGCCCACCGGCTCGAGCGATCTGCTCCTCGGGGCGGGGGCCGAGTTCGAGGGGAAGCTGACGTTCCGGGGCACGGTCCGGATCGACGCGCTCTTCAAGGGATCGATCGTGACCAACGACGTGCTCGTCGTCGGCGAGCACGCGCGGATCGACGCCGAGATCACCTGCGGGACGGTCGTCGTCCTCGGGGAGGTGAACGGCGACATCCACGCGAAGACCGGCGTCGAGCTCCACCGCGCCGCGCGCGTTCGGGGCAACGTCGACACCGCCGCGATCGAGGTGCAGAAGGGCGCGCTGCTGCAGGGCTCGGTGAAGATGACGCCGGGCGGCTCGAGCGAGAAGCCCGCGCCCGTGAAGTCCACCCCCGCCCCCGCCCCGGCGAAGCAGTAGCGCCCCGCGGGCGCGTGCAGTGCACGCACCGTGTACGCGCCCGCAGCCGCGCGACCGGCCCCCGCGCCGGGTCGTGAACGTCCGCTGACGCCTCCCACGCGTCCCCACATTGACCGTCCGCTCACCGTCCCGTACGGAAGGGCGTTCACGATGTGAGAAGGGACGGCGTTCATGCGCGAGCTGGCGATCCACCCGCAGGCCCCCGGCACGGATGCGCTGCCGGTCGATGCCGCGTCGCTCTACCCGGAGCCCGATGGCTTCCTCGGCCGGCGCGCCAAGGCGCAGCGGGCGAAGCTCGTGGACGGCATCGCGGGCGTCCTCCGCACGGCGCTCGCGCCGGGCGAGACGATCCGCTACGCGGCGCGCGGCATGCGCTACTTCCTCTTCGAGTACGCGTTCGGCGGGGCCCCGGCGTACGTCCACAACATCACGGCGCTCGTGCTCACCGACCGGCGCCTGCTCCTCGTCCAGCTCGACGGCCGCGGCCGGCCCGGCGACATCAAGAACCAGGTCCCCCTCCCCGCCCTGCGCGGCGCGGGCCGTCACCTCCTGTCGGGCTGGCGCATCCGGCTCGCCGACGGCTCGTGCCTCAGGTTCGTGGGGTTGAGGGCCGCGGACCGCAAGCGGCTCGAGGCGCTCCTCCCGCCGGTGGACGGACCCAAGGCCGCGGAGCCCTCGCTCCAGCACCTCTGCCCCGCCTGCCTCGGCGTCGTCGCGGGACCCGTCGGCGCGATCGCGACGTGCCCCTCGCCCGCCTGCCGGATCCCGTTCCGCGATCCCGAGAAGGCGGCGCGGCTCTCGACCTGGGTGCCCGGCCTCGGCGACCTCTACCTGCGCCACCACCTCTTCGGCGCGCTCGAGTTCCTGGGCTCGATGGCCATGCTCGGCCTGGGGCTCGCGCTCCTCGCCGACGCGCTCGCGAACCGCGAGGCGGAGAGCCTTGGCCTCGCGGCGCTCATGCTCCTCTTGCTCATCGGCGTGCCGCGCGTGATCGACCGGCGTCTGACGCGCCACATGGGCAGGAAGGGGCTCGTCCCGCTCGCGCTGGCGCCGGCGCCCGGCGCCCAGGCGCGGAACCTCCCCTCCTTCCCCCGCTGGAGCCCGCTCCTCTTCGCCGCCGGCATCGCGATCGCCGGCGGGCTGCTCGCGCTCGCCGGAGGCGACCTCCGCCACGACGGCGCCGCGCGCGAGGCGAGCCGCCTCGCCTCGCAGGGCCGCTTCGACGACGCGCTCGCCCGCTGGCATTCGCTCGAGGCCGGGGGCGGCGTCGACGAGGCGCGCCGGATGCGCTTCGTGCTCGCGCTCATGGAGGCGGGCGATCTCGCCGACGCGGACCGCCTCCGCGGCGACCTCGACGGTACCCCGGTGGACGCGGGGCTCGTCGAGCGGCTCGAGGCGGCGATCGCGCGCGAGGACGCGGCGCTCACCGACTACGGCGAGGGCGTCGCGGCGCTCGTGAAGGGCGACGAGGCCACCGCCTGGCCGAGGCTCGATCGCGCCTTCGAGTACCTGCGCGGCGTGAAGCGCCCGCACCTCCCCGCCAGCCGCGCCGAGCTGCACGCGCACCTCGCCACCCAGCTCCTCGCGGAGCCGCTCGCGGACGGCGACGTCGCGGCCGCGCCCCGCTGGATCGACGGCGCCGCCGGCGCCCCCGCCGCGGAGCTCGCGGTCGTGAAGGCCGCCTACCACTCCGCGCGCGACGAGGCGGACGCCGCCCGCGCCGCGCTGGCGGGCGCGGACGTCCGGGCGCTCTCGGCCGACTTCCAGCTCCTCGCCCTCGAGGCACGCGCCCGGCTCGCCACGAGCGACCCCGCGCGCGCCGAGGTTCGCGCGGCAGCGCGGGCGCTCCCGCGCGAGCAGCTCTCCGAGGAGGACGCGCCGCGGCTCGACGCGCTCATCGGGGACGCGGAGTAACCCGCCGCCGGGCGGGGCCTCACCTCGCGGCGGCGCTCGAGCCGACCCGGGCCAGCGCGGGCGAGGTGCGCGAGGCGCCCACCTCGTCCGCGGGCCTCCTCCACCCATCGTCAATCCGCTGCGACGTCACGGTGCGTGATAGGATCCGCGGCCTCTCCGGAGAGGTCCCCATGCGCAAGAAGCTCCTCCTCGCCCTCCTCTCGCTCCCGCTCCTCGCCTTCGACTGCGGCGGCGGCGACTCGCAGCCCGCGCCCGGCGGTTTCGGCTGCAGCCTCCAGGTCCGCGGCGCCGTGACCGAGGACCTCTGGTGCATCGCGACCGCCTACGACTACTCGTCCATGCCGAGCATGCCGACGAACGAGTGGGTCTTCATGCTGGTCGCCTACCGGGGACAGCCGGTGGCGGGCAGCGCGCTGCCGGAGCCGGCTGCCCAGGTCGGGTTCTTCCTCACGGGCCGGCCGGCGCTGAACCAGCCGTACGGATGGTCCGCGACCGCGACCACGGTGGACAGCGGCACCGCCACGCGCGGCACGGGCTCGGTCCAGGCGGGCACCTACGCGGAGACGCACGAGGCGCTCGCCCCGCTCGATCCGCTCGACCCGAGCTCCGGCACGGGCGCACTCGCGACCCGCTTCACCGCCATCCCGCCGGCGGGCGCCACCGACGCGCAGGTGCTCGCCGTGCACGGCACGCTCGAGGGCACCCTCCCCGCGCTCGACGCCGGCGGCGCGCCGGTCACGATCCGGGCGACGTTCTGAGGTCAGGACCCGTTCCCTCACCGCCCCCGCCCCGTCGCGGTCGCGGCGCTCCCTGATCCGCCCGCTCGCGGCGCCCTACGGCTGGAGCACGGCGAGCGGGTCCCCCTCCACCACCAGCGCGCCCGGGTCCGCGGGATACGCGTCCCAGCCCTCGAGCGAGTAGCCGGCGGGGATCGCGTCGCCGAGGCAGCGGATCTCCCGCGGCGGCGTGCCGATGCCGTCGCCGTCCGCGTCCGGGTACAGCACCGTCCAGCGCCAGAGCGCCACGTCGGCGTCGTCGCAGTCGTTCCCGGCGACCTTCGCGCGGTAGGGATCGGGGAGCGCGGCGCCGGCGCAGAGGCTGCCCGCGGCGCGGGTGGTGAATCCGTCCCCGTCCTCGTCCAGCCCCGCGTAGGGGAGCACCTGCCAGCGGCCCCCGTCCTCCGCCGCGCAGTCCGTCCCCGCGGCGACCCAGTCTGCCGGGAGCGTGCCCGCGGTGCAGTACAGCACGCCTTGCCCCGCGCCGACGCCGTCGTGGTCAGCGTCGGCGTAACCCCACAGCGCGCTGTGAACCGAGGGGTCCGCGTCGTCGCAGTCGAAGGGCAGGGCGGACGAGGTGGCGTAGCCCGTCGGGACGGCCGTGCCGTAGCAGAGCGTGCCGGCCGACGAGACGAAGTGCCCGTCGCCATCGGCGTCGCGATACGTGTACGCGTACTCGCGCCACCGATCGCGATCGTCCGGGGCGCAGTCGCCGCCGGTCGCGAGGTATCCCGCGGGCAGCCGGCCGGTCGTGCAGAGCGCGACGGCGGCGCCTCCCCCGACGCCATCCGTGTCCGCGTCCGCGTACCCGTACATGGCGAGGTGTGTGGCCGCGTCCGCGTCATCGCAGTCGCCGTCTCCGCGCCAGCCGGACACGTTCGAGTACGGCCATGAGAGCCCCCATCCGCTGCACACCGTGCCGCTCTCGTGGGCGGTGTAGCCGTCCTGGTCGCGATCCACGTAAACGTACGAGAGCCGCTGCCAGCGCCCGCCGTCACCCTCGTCGCAGTCGCCGCCCGTCGACGCCCAGCCGGAAGGGAGCGCGTACCCTGCGCAGACGGTGCCCGCCGGGCCCCCGTGGCCGTCCAGGTCCGCGTCGGCGAACGCCTCCGTCCAGACGAACGCCGCCGGGTCCCCGTCGTCGCAGTCCTGGCCGCTCGCGTCCATGGCGTAGCCGGACGGGAGCGCGTCGCCGCTGCAGACGACGCCCACTCCGTGAGTCGTGACGCCGTCGCCGTCGGCGTCGCGGTACAGGTACGCTCGCTCGGTCCAGCGCGCGGCGTCGTCCGGCGCGCAGTCGGTCGCCGCGTCGGCCCAGCCGGGCGGGAGGGCCTCGCCCCGGCAGATCGTCGCGAGCGAGCCGCCGCCCCACCCGTCGCCGTCCGCGTCCGGATACGCCTCGCCGAGCATCCAGCGGCGGGCGTCGCCGTCGTCGCAGTCGCTCCCGTCGACCGCCCAGCCCGGAGGAAGCGCGTCGCCGGCGCAGGTCACCCCCTCGGTCGCCGCCCCCCAGCCATCGCCGTCCGCGTCGGGGTGGGCCGTCACGGGCCGCCAGACGCTCGGGTCCGCGTCGTTGCAGTCCTGCGCGCGCACGACGCCGTCGCGATCGGCGTCGAGGGTGGCGGGATCGGAGCTGCCCGCTCCGCCGCCCCCGCAGTGGACGGAGGCGGCCGCGAGCGCGGCGAGGATCCAGGGCGTGGCGCGCATGACTTCGTCGCGCGCGCCTAGGGCGTGGCCCGCGCGAGCTTGCACACGTTCAGGTTGTAGGTCGTGGATCCCTGGATCTCGAAGAGGAACTGGCCCGGTCGCGTCATCGCGAGCAGCGCCAGTCGTTCGCACGCCGCCACGCTGTCCACTCCGGAGGAGCTGGACAAAGTCATCGTGACGGTCTGCGGGGCGCTCTCGCCGTCCACCACCCCGGTCACCTTGATCGTGGTGGAGCGGATCTCCACCGCGTCCACGGCCACGAACACGTACCGAACCGGCGCCGTCTGCGCGAGCGCAGGCATCGCAGAGAGGAGCGCGGCCGCGCCCGCGAGGAGAAGCCGCTTCATGTGAGCCCCCGGAGCCGGCCCGGCGACCGGCACGCCTCGAGTGTGGACGCGATCCTTCCGTGATTCCACACGCACAGTCAATCCCCGCGGCGCTGCTGGGACACCCGGGCTCGGGCGCCCGGATCAGACCGGGGCGCCGCCGCGCACCTCGCGCCTGGCGAGCCGGAGGATTTCCTCCGGGATCTCGTCGAGATCGAGCTCGCGGGCCGCCGCGCCGCAGTCGAGCGCGGCCTTCGGCATGCCGTAGACCACGCAGGAGGCGGCGCTCTGCGCGGCGGTGTAGCCACCCGCGGCGCGGAGCAGCGCGAGGCCCTCGGCGCCGTCGCGGCCCATCCCCGAGAGGACGATCCCGCCGCCGCGCGGCCCGAGCTCGCGCGCGAGGGACGCGAAGAGCTGCGTGCCCGAGGGCCGGAAGCCGTGCACGGGCGGCTCGTCGGAGAGCCGCACGGTACGCCCCCGGACGCCGAGGTGCCGCCCGTCAGCGCCGAGGTGGACCGTGCCCGGCGCGAGCGGGGCGCCGTCCACCGCGAGCCCGACGGCGAGGGGCGTGAGCGAGTCGAGCCAGCGCGCGAGCTCCGCCTCGAACCCCGCCGCGATGTGCTGCACCACGAGCAGCGGGATGGGGAGATCGCGGGGGAGCCGCGCGAGGATGCGGGCGAGCGCCGCCGGACCCCCGGTGGAGGCCACGAGGGCGAGCACCTCCGGCGCCACGCCCGCCTCCGGCACGGTGACCCGGGCCCGCTCCGGCGCCGGGCGGCGCGGCTCCTCGCGGCGCGGCGCGGGAGGCGGCCGCGGCGCCCGCCTGCGGCCGACGAGCAGCAGCCCCGCCACCGCCCGGACGGCCTGGCGGATCGCCTCGGCCTGCCGCTCGAACCGCGCGGTCCCGGGGTCGCGCGGCTTCGCCAGCACCTCGATCGCGCCGAGCTGGAGGGCGCGGAACGCGAGCTGCTGCGCCTCGCCGCCCGCCTCGCCGCTCACCACCACCACCGGCGTCGGGGCGACGCGCATGATCTCCTCGAGCGCCGCGAGCCCGTCGAGGCGTGGCATCCGCACGTCCATCGTGACGACGTCGGGCCGGAGCGCCTTCACGAGCGAGACGGCCTCGCGCCCGTCGCCCGCCTCTCCCACCACCTCGACCCCGGGGGCGGAGGAGAGGATGTCCCGGAGCACGGCGCGAAAGGCGCGGGCGTCGTCGACGAGGACGCAGCGGATCATGCAGGGAGGAGCTGCCGCACGAGGTCGAGCAGCTTCCCGCGCTGGACGTCGCGCTTCACGAGGTAGCCGTCGGCGCCCGCCTCGAGCCCCGCCGCGCGGTCCTCCGGGGCGTCGAGCGACGTCACGAGGATGACCGGGACGTGGGAGAGCTTCGGATCCGCCTTGAGGCGCCGGGTGAGGCCCAGGCCGTCGAGGCGCGGCATCTGCACGTCGCTCACGACGAGGTCGCAGCCCGACTCCCGGGCCAGCGCGAGCGCCTCCTCCCCGTCCTCGGCGGGGAGCACGAGGAACCCGGCGATCTCGAGGAGCGCCTTCACCGCGGAGCGGGTGCCGAGGGAGTCGTCGGCGACCACGATCCGGTGGCGGGCGGGGGCCTTCGCGTCCGCGGGGAGCCGCGCCGCGTCGACGAGGTGCGACGGCTGGAGCACCGCGACGACGCGCCCGTCGTCGAGCACCGCCGCGCCTGCGACGTGCTGCGCCGAGGACATCCGCCGCCCGAGCGCGCTCACGACGATGGCCTGCTCCCCGAGCACCTCGTCCACCGCGAACGCGACCCTCCTGCCGGCCGAGGCCACGAGCAGCGCGACGGTCGCCCCGGTCTCGCTCCGCGTCGTCGGCGGGCCGCTCGCGCCGACGACCCGCGCGAGGGGCGCGTACGGTACCTGGTCACCGTCGACCGAGACCGTCACCTGCCCCGCCACGGTCCCGAGGTCGCCGGCGCCCACGAGGAGGACGCGCTCGATGGCGTCGGCTGGGAGGAGCGCCACGCCGCCGCCGGCGCGGACGAGGAGCCCGGTGGTGCCGGCGATCGTGAGCGGCACGTCGAGGACGAAGGTGGCGCCGCGGCCGCGGTCGCTCGCGACGTCCACGCGGCCGCCGAGCCGCCGCACGGCCTCGGCCACGACGTCGAGCCCCACGCCGCGACCCGAGAGCGCGGTGATCTCCTGCGCGGTGGAGAGGCCCGCCCGGAACGCGAGCCGGATCGCCTCCGCGTCGCCGAGCCGCGCGGCCTCCCCGGCGGTCACGATCCCGCGCTGGACCGCGGCGGCCCGTAGCCGCTCCGGCGAGAGCCCCGCGCCGTCGTCGCGGACGGTGAGGACGACGCGGTCGCCGCGCGACTCCACCCGCACCGAGAGGAGCGCCTCCTCGGGCTTGCCCTCCGCTCGGCGCGCGCCGGGCGCCTCGATCCCGTGGTCCAGGGCGTTCCTCACGAGGTGCAAGAGCGGCCCCTTGAGCTCGTCGAGCACCCGGCGGTCGAGGCGCACCTCGCCGCCGGCGAGCCGCAGCGAGACCTTCTTGCCGAGCTGCGCGGCCAGCTCCCGGACCGCCGGGCGCAGCGACTGCAACGCCGCCTCCGCGGGGACCATCCGCAGCCCCTGGAGCGTGTCGCGCAGCGACTGGGCGAAGATGCGCTCGCGCTCCGCCTCCCGGCGGAGCTCGCGCGCGGTGCGGCCGAGATCGGCGCCGCGCGCACGGATGCGCTCGAGCCCCTCGTCGAGGGCGCGCGGGCGAGCGTCATCCGCGATCCCCGCCTCGTCGAGCCCCCGCTGCACGAGCAGGAGCGCCTCGCGCAGCGCCTGGGCCGTCCGCTCCAGGTCGCGGCCGCGGCGCTCGCGGCGAGAGACGCCGACGACGAGCTGATCCACGTCGGCGGCCGCCGTGTCGAGCCGGGTGGCGTCCACCCGGACGCTGCGCTCCTCGTCCCTGCTCGACCGCGCCGCGCCCTCCGGCGGCGAGGCGGGGCGGGGCTCCGCGGCCACCGCCACCTCGCGCAGCTCCACCACCTCCGCGGCGGCGCGCGCGAGGATCCTCGGGAGGTCGTCGCCGCCGCCTTCCAGCTCGCGAACCGTCGCCTCGACCCGGCTGGCCAGCTCCGCCGCGCGCCCCCGCAGCGCGGCCGCGAGGCGGCTCGCCGCCTCGCGCGCGCGCGCCACGTGCGAGGACCGCGCCTCGCCGTCCGAGGTGCAGACCGCGCCGAGCTCGGCCGCGAGCACCTCGACGTCGGCCGAGGGGCCGGCCGCCGACGGCCGGCCGCGCGGGTCCGGCGCCCCCGCCTCCCGGGGAAGGACGGCCCCGAGCCCCGCGAGCACCTCGTCCCTGTCGGCGATCCGCCCCTGCGCGGCCGCGGTGAGCGACTCCTCGACCGCGCGTGCAGCCCGCAGCACGGCCTCGACCGCCCCGGCGGGCAGGCCCCGGCCGCCGTCAGCGAGCACGAGCACGTCCTCCACCGCGTGCGCCGCCTGCTCGATGTCGTGGAGGCCGAGGCTCGCGGCCGTGCCCTTCAGCGTGTGGGCGATGCGGCGGAGCGGCACGACGGCGCCGGGCGACGGCGCGCTCTCGAGCTCCATGATCCCGGCGGCGAGCGCCTGGACCTGCTCGCGGGTCTCGGCCTCGAAGACCGGCCATACGCGTTCGAGGAGGTCGGCCAAGGATCAGCTCCTGTCGCGCTCCGCGACGCCGAGGCGCGAGGGGTCGAGGACGGCCCGCCGATCGGGCGTCACCCACGCGAAGGGTCCGCTCTCCGGCGGCCTCAGGTCGGCCAGCGGGATCTCGAGGCGCCTGCCCACCCGCTCGACCGCGAGGCCGAAGAGATCGCCCTCGTCGTCGAGGACGATCACCCGCGGCAGGTCCGAGAGCCCGCCGCCCTCGAGCCCGAGCACGTGGCGGAGATCGAGGACCGGCACCGGGCGGGTGCGCGCCACGATGGCCCCGACGACGCCGCGCGGCGCACCGAGCAGCGGGTGGACGCGGCGGGCGTCGAGGACCTGGTGGATCCGGGTCACCTCCACCGCGTACCTGTCCCCGAGGACCTCGAAGGGCAGGATCACCCGGACCTCGGCGCGCTCCTCCTCCCGCGCCTGCGCGAGCTCGCGGGCTCGCTCGCGCAGGATCGCCTCGGCCCGGGCGGCCTCCGCCGCGGCGCGCGCGCTCACCGGATCACCGCCGTGACCTTGCGGACCGCGTCCCGGAGCTGGAGGGGCGACACCGGCTTCGTGAGGAACGCGCTCGCGCCGACGAGCACCCCCCGCTGCCGGGACCCCTCGTCCCCGAGCATGGTGAGGAGCAGCACCGGGATGTGCCGGAGGGACGGGTCGCTGCGCATGGCGGCGCACAGCTCGAACCCGTCCATCACCGGCATGTTGACGTCGGAGATCACCACGTCCGGGCGCAGGGCGCGCACCTTCTGCAGGCCCTCCGCGCCGTCGCACGCCTCGCTGAACTCCCAGCCCTGGGCGATGAGGTAGATCTGGACGAGCGAGCGGAGCGTGTGGGTGTCATCGACGATGAGCACCTTCATGCGCGCTCCTCCCTCCGGGTCCGCGCGGTGGCCTCGCCGAGCCGGGCGGCGAGGGAGGAGAGGCTCGCGGTGGCGCGCTCCACGACCTCGGTGCCGGCCACCGCCTCCTCGGACGCGGAGGACAGGTCGGACATCGCGGCGACGATCTGCTCGACGCCGATGCCCTGCTGCCGCGTGTTGTTGGCGATCTGCCGGGCGGAGAGAGAGGAGTCGCGGATGGCCCGCGTGAGGCCGGAGATCGCCTTCGCGGCGTCCGCCGCGAGCTCCATCGCGCCGTGCGCGCGGCGCGTCCCCTCCTCGGCCACCTGCATCGCCGCCTGCGTCCCCTTCTCGATCTCGGCGAGGATGCCGCGGACGTCGCCGGCGGCGGAGGTGGACTGCTCGGCCAGGTTCCCCATCTCGACGGCGACCACCGAGAACCCGCGCCCGCGATCGCCAGCCTTCACCGCCTCGATGGAGGCGTTCAGCGCGAGCAGGCTCGTCTGTTCCGCCAGATCCTTCAGACCGGCGACGATCTCGCCGATGTGCCGCGAGCGCCGCGCCTGATCGGCGATGGCGCGCGAGAGGGTCTGGACCTGCCCGGCGAGGCTCCGGATCGTCTCGACGGTCCGCTCCAGCACCTGCTGGCCCTCGGCGGAGAGGTCCTCGGAGCGCTGCGCGACCTCGACCACCTCCTCCGCGTGGAGCGCCGCCGCCCGCGCCGTCTGGGCGATCTCCGCGGCGGTCGTGCTCGTCTCGGCGACGACGGCGGACTGGCGCGCCGCGAGGGCCGACTGCCGCGAGACGCCGCCCGCGAGGAGGCTCGAGTCCTCGGCGAGCTGGGCCGAGGCCTTCGAGAGCTCGTCGAGCGTCGCGCCCAGCGTCAGGCGCAAGGCGTCGAGATCGCGCCCGGCCCGCCTCACCTCCGCGGCGCCCTCGGGCACGAGCGGGCGGGTGAGGTCGCCCCGCACCGCGGCCCGGGCGGCCGCGGCGAGGTGCTCGGCCGGGCGCGCGAGGTGCGTGGCCGCGACGAGCACCGCCGCGAGGGCCACCCCCATCACGGCGAGGCCGCTTCCGCTCGGGAGCCGCGCCGAGGCCGCTCCCGCGGCGAGCGCGGTTCCGCCGACGAGGAGGATCCCCCATCGCAGCGGGAGCGCCAGGCGTCCGCGCCGCCAGCGAGGACGCCCGCTCGGACTCTCGGTCCGGTTCACTCGAAGACCTCCGACCAGGGGGACGCCGCTCCGGCGTCCGGCAGCGAGGGGTTCACGACTGCTCCAGCGCGTCCCGCTCCACGAGCTCGGGGGCGAGGACGGGGACGGCCTCGTCTCCCACCCGGCAGGCGCCGAGGACGAGGCGCGAGGCCTCCCCCGCTCCCGCGGCGCCCTCGGCGAGGAGCGGATCCTCGACGAGGCCGTGGACCTCCTCCACCACGAGGGCCACCGTGGGGGCGCCGTCGAGGATCACCATCATCGCGTCGAGCGACAGCGCGCTCGCGCCGCCGAGACGCACGCCGAGGTCGACGGCGAGCGCGGGGCGTCCACGCCAGACGAAGCTCCCGAGCAGCCAGGGCGCTGCGCCCGGCACCTTGTCGAAGGCCACCCGGCGCGCCAGCTCCGCGGCGCGGGCGGCGGGCAGGAGCACCCGGCCGGCGGCCACGCCGGCGAGCAGGTACAGGCCCGGGAGTCGCTCCCCCGGGCCGAGCGCCACGAGCCCCGCGCGAACGCGCTGATACTCCCGCTCGATCGCGCGGAGCTCCTCCACGAGCGCGCGGCGCTGCGCTCCGAGCTCGCTCATGCCCGCTCCCGTGGCGTGCGACTCGGGGTGCTCACGCTTCGGGCCGCCCGTGCGCGCAGCTCACTTGCCGTTCGACAGGGTCTTCGTCACGCGGACGAGGTCGTCGCGCGCGTGGCGGACGTCGTCCCAGTCCGCGGGCTTCGCGGCCTCGAAGCCCTGCTTCATGTTGAGCGCCTCGAGGATGCTCCTGTTGGCGGGGTCCTTCGCGAAGGCCACGAGGGCCTTCTGCACCTTGGCGACCACGTCGGCCGGCACGTCCTTGCGCGCGGCGAACGGGAGCGGCGAGTACGCCTTGGTGGTGTAGAGCACGCGGAGCTTGGCGCGATCCGCCTGGGGGAGGAGCTCGAAGGTGCGCGTGAGCCCGCCCGAGGCGGTCGCCTTCCCCTGCAGCACCGCCTGGTAGCCCGCCTCGTGGGAGCCGGCGACCACGACCTTCACGTCCTTCTGCAGCTCGAGCCCGCCCTCCTTCTGGAGCGCGAAGAGCGGGAGCACCGCGGCCCCGAACGAGCCCGCGCTCGGGATGGCGACGGTCGAGCCCTTCAGGTCCGCGAGCCGGGAGAGCTTGCTGTCCTTGGCGACGACGAGCACGCCCACCGTCTTCGCGCCGACCTCGCGCGCGAAGGCGGCGTACTGGTCGTCCTGCTGAACGTAGGCGAGGGTGTTGTGGTAGTAGAACGGGTACGCCGCCGCCTTCGCGCGCGTCCCGAACTCGGAGATGCTCGGGGCGGTGACGAAGCGGAGCTTCACCCCCGACATCTCGCTCACCTTGTCCAGGAACGGCACCCACTGCTCCGCGACCTTCGCGGTCGCCACCTGGGGCAGGACGCCGAAGTCGTAGACGGGCTCCTCCGCGCGGGCGGGACCCGCCGCGGCGGAGAGGGCGCCGGCGAGCAGCGCGGCGATCCCGGTCTTCAGGGCTCTCTTCTTGCGAACCATGCGTGCCTCCTCCGTTCAGCTGCGGTAGCGCTCCGCGAGGCGCGTGAGCCGGCTGGAGACGGCCTTGAGCCGCTCCGCCGCGCGCCTCGTCTCTTCACTTCCGGCCACGTTGCCCTCGGCGGCCTGCGCGAGCTGCGCGAGGGCTCCCACGATCTCGTTCACGCCGCTCGCCTGCTGGCGCGAGCTCTCGGCGATCTGTCGCGCCGCGGTCGCGGACTCGCGGCAGACGTTCGCGAGGTTGCCGATGGTCGCGCCCGCCCGCCGCGCCAGCGCCGCGGTGGAGCGCGCCTTCTCGCTGCCCTGCTGGGTCGCGGCGGCGGCGGCCTCGCTGCTCTCCGCGATCTCCCCGAGGAGCTTCGGGACCTCGCCGGCGGTGGCGCTCGACTGCTCCGCGAGCGCGCGCATCTCCCGCGCGATCACGGAGAAGCTCGCGCCGCTCTCCGCCGAGCGGGCCGCCTGGATCGCCGCGTTCAGGGCGAGCACGTTCGAGCGGAGGGCGAGGTCCTTGACCTTGCCGATGATGTCGCCGATCTCGCCCACCCGCGTCGAGAGCGCGCCGAGGCGCGTGGCGATGGCGGAGACCTGCTGCTCGACGTGCGTCGTGCTGCCGACCGCCTCCTCCACGATGCCCTCGCCGGCGCGCGACGACTCCTCCGCCGTCTGCGTCACGGTGATCACGCGGTCCGCCTGCTCGATGGCCGCGCTCGAGGTCTGCGCGATCTCCTGGGTCGAGGCGTTCATCTCCGCGACCGCGGCGGACTGCTGCGCGGCCATGGCGGCCTGCCGCGTCGCCGCGCCCAGCATGGCGTCGGACTCCTGCGCCAGCGCCGCCGCGGCCTCCTTGAGCTCGCCGAGCATCGACTGCAGCTCCGCGACCATGTGCGCGAAGCTGCGCCCCAGCGCCGCGACCTCGTCGCTCCCGGAGCGCCGCACCTCCTGGCGCAGGTCCCCCTCGGCGATCCCGAGGGCGGCCTGGGAGAGCTCCATGAGCGGCTTCGTGGTGAAGCGCGCGATGGGGAACATCGCGAGCAGGCAGGCGACGAAGACGACGGACGCGAGCCCCAGCGCGCGCCGGCTCGCCTCGGCGATCTGGCTCCTCAGGTCCGCGTACGGAAAGCCGATCTCCACCGAGCCGAGCACCTTCACGCCGGCGTCGCCGGCGGACCCGGCGCCGAGCGCCTCCTCCAGCCCGAGCGGATCGAGGTACTGCGCGTCGGACTTTGCCTTGAAGGTCACGAGCGCGACCACGTGGAGGACCTGGCGGCCCCCCACGGTCACCGACCGCTCGAGGAGCCGGGTCCCGAGCTCGAGGTCCGCGAGCTTCACCGCCTCCGGCCGGGCGACGCCGAACTCGTCCTTCAGGGCCTCGGCGAGCGGGCGCCCGCGCTCGTCGCGCACGATGACGTACGCCGCGCCCGGGACGTCGCCGAGCGTCGCCGCGCTGAGCGCCTCGAGCCCCGCCCTGTCCTGCGCGAAGATCAGGCTCGCCGAGGTGTTCGCCACCGTGAGGGCCGCCAGGCGGCCGCGGCTCGTCAGCTCCCGCTCGAGGAGCTTCTCCACCTCGCGACCGAAGGACAGCGCCAGGATGATCGCGACGATCGCCGTGGACGCCCCGGCGATCGCCATGATCTTGAGGCTCAGGCCGAACCGGGACCTCCGGGCCGCCTCGAGCACTCGGGGGGACGCCTCGCGCCCGGACGTGCTCGCCGCTGTCTGCATGCGCGCCACCTCTGATGAACGCCGCTCGTGCTCACGGAGCCCCCGGCCCGTCTCGCCGGGCGGAGCAGATTTCCAGCGAGTGAAGAACCCTAAGCTGGGGACAGCGCGTGCGTCAAATGAACCGCTCCCCTTTTGCACCGTCCGTGTGCGCGGCTCAATCTCACTGTCGGTCGCTCGCCGACACGGGTCCACCGGGTCGGAAACGACCGCGTTGAAAAACGATTTTCCCGCTCGAGATCACGTCGACTGGGCCCGGGGGCGCGCTGTACCATCCGCGAATCACCTCGGTCTGTGAACCATCACCGAGCGTTTGACCACGCATTTGAAGGGGACCTCATGAACACTCGCAACCCACTGCACGCGGCGGGCACGGCGCTCCTCGCCGGCGTCCTCGCGCTGGCGGCGACGCCCGCGCTCGCGACGGACATCTACTTCCGAAGCTTCAGCACCGCCGCGGCCATGGGGCCGCCGGCAGACGACTACGGCGCGAAGCTGGCGAGCATCACGGACCTCACGCTCGGCCCCGCCGGCAGGGTCAACTTCGTGAAGCTGCCGGGCATCCCGGCAATCCCCTCGCAGTTCAAGGGCGACATCGTCGCCGCCGTCGGGGCGGGCGCGGCCGGCGGCGGCTTCGACGCCGCGTACAACTCCGGCAGCGAGCTCAACAAGACCTGGGGCTTCCTCTTCAACTCGGGGGTGCCGTTCGGGCCCGGCTTCGACGAGTACCTGGGCTTCCTCTTCGGGAAGTCCGTGGACGACGGGCAGCGCTCCGGCCTCGAGCTGCTCCAGTCGATCCTCGACCTCAACAACCGGAACGTCGTCGTCCTCCCGATCGTCGGCAACGCCGAGCAGCTGTCCGGCTACTTCTACGAGCCCATCGGCGAGGCCCCCGGGCGCGCGGGCATCGGACTCGAAGGCCTGTGCCAGCGGAACTGGACGCTCCGCTACCTCCCGCCCGGCGAGTACACGCTCAACCGCGCCTGCGACGACCTCGTCGCCCGGGGCGTCATCCCCCAGAAGAACCTCAAGTTCATCGCGCCCATCCCGGGCGGCGGCTCGCTCGTCGACGCGGTGAAGCTGGGCTACCTCCAGGGCTTCGAGTTCGCGACGCCGCTCGACGACGTCTCGTCGCTCTTCAACACCGCCGACAACCCGGGCACGGTGGGTGTCCGCTACGTCCACTTCCCCGGCTGGCAGCAGCAGTTCCTCATCACCTGGATGATCGTCAACAAGCAGGTGTGGAGCTCGCTCAACACCGCGCAGCAGACGCTCGCGTACAGCGTGGCGCGTGACCACGTGCTCGCGTCGTACGGCGAGAACATGCGCCAGCAGGGCGCGGCCCTGAGGTACATCCTCGAGGTGAACCGCTACGACGCCGACCCGAACAACGACATCGTGCTCGTGAAGTGGCCGAGGAAGGATCAGGACCTGATGATCAAGTCCACGATCGCGATGCTCAACGATCGCGTCTACGACGCGACGCTCCCGGCGACGGACCGCCGCGACTACAAGACGGTCCTCGAGGCGCTCCGCAAGTACGTCGCCACGAGCGACATCTACTGGGACGACCGCAAGGTCGACTCGAAGATCCGCTTCGAGGGCTGGGTGAACGAGAGCGGCGAGACCTGGCAGCCGAAGTTCCCGAAGTAGGCTCGCCGGAGGCGGTGACTTAGTGTCCGGCGGCCGTTCCCTCGCGGGGGCGGCCGCCGGCGCATTCTTGGGCGGCGGCGTCAGAGGCCTTCGGCGGGCACGGAGAGGCGCACGAGGACGTCCGGCTTCACGCGGAGCGTCCCGAGCATCGCGCTGTACGGCCTCACGCCGAACGCGGGCTGGTGCAGGGGCACCTCCGCGACGAGCCGCTCGCCGTCGCGGCTCACCGCGACCTCGATCGGCCGGGTCACCCCGACGAGCGTGAGCGCGCCGCGGACGTCGTAGCCGCCGCCGTCGCGCCGGGAGACGCCCGTGGACGCGAAGCGGATGTCCGGGAAGCGCCGCGCGCGCAGCACCGTGGCCGCGATCGCCTCCTCGATCTCCCGCGCGTCCGTCGCGCGGAGCGCTCCCGCGAGCGGGCGGCCGTCGCGCATCGCCCCCACCACGCGCAGCGACGCCGGATCGAGCCGCGCGGCGACCGACGGGACGACCGGGTCCACGACGAGCTCGAACGCGGTGACGCGCAGGAGGAGATCGTGCGCGAAGGCCGAGAGGGCCCCCTCGCGGAAGGTGAGGACCTCGCAGCGGGCCGCGTCGGGTCCGTAGCTCCGCCTCGACAGGCTCGCCGGGTCCGCCATGGCCGCAGGATGGCGTCGTCCCATGGGAGGAGCAAGGACGGGCGGCGCGCGCACCTCATGGGTCCCATCGGCGCGGTGGCTGGCAAGTTAGTTCGTACTTACTTACAAAGCCCGGCATGCCACGGACGACCGAACCTCTCCGCGAACGAAAGCCCGCCGAGGACCGCCGGCGCGAGATCGCCGACGCCGCCCTGCGCGTCATCGCCAGCCAGGGGGTCGGCCGCTTCACCGCGCTCGCCATCGCGCGCGAGGTGGGGGTCACCGACGCGGCGCTGTTCCGGCACTTCCCGACCAAGGAGGCCATCGTCCTCGCGGCCATCGACCGCGTGGGTGAGCTCCTGTTCGAGGCTTTCCCGCCGCAGGACGCCGATCCGATCCGGCGGCTCGGCAACTTCTTCCGCCAGCGCGTCGCCGTGATCCGCGGCCGCCCCGGCATCGCCCGGCTCTTCGCCTCCGAGGAGCTCGCGCACGCGGCGCCCGCGGCCGGCGCGGAGCGGCTCGAGGAGTTCCGCGCCCGGTCCACGGACTTCGTCCGCGCCTGCATCGCCGAGGCGCTCCGGAGCGGCGCCCTCGCGAAGGGGCTCCGCGTCGAGGAGGCCTCGCTCGTGGTGCTCGGCGCGCTCCTCGCGCTGGCCCACTCGCGCGCCGTGCCGCCCGGCGACGTCGCCGATCTGCCCGAGCGCGTCTGGAGCACGCTCGAGACGTTTCTCCGCGGGGCCGCTCCCCGCCCGCGGAGCGCGGCCCGCCGTCCGCCGCCCCCCACCCGACGGCACCTGACCCGTACTCGAAGCCCAGGAGAACTCCCATGAAGACGATGCTGCTGCTGCCGCTCGCCCTGTCCGCCCTCCTCTCCCCCGCGCTCGCGCACGCCCACTGCGACACGCTCGACGGGCCGGTGGTCGTGGCCGCCCGGTCCGCCCTCGAGTCGGGCCAGCTGAACCCGGTCCTCGCGTGGGTGCCGGCCTCCGGCGAGGCCGAGATCCGCGAGGCCTTCGCCAAGACCCGCGCGGCCCGCAAGACCGGCAAGGAGGCCCGCGAGGTGGCCGACCGCTGGTTCTTCGAGACCGTGGTCCGCGTCCACCGCGCCAGCGAGGGCGCGCCCTACACCGGCCTCAAGCCCGCGGGTGAGGTCGAGCCCGCGGTGGCGGTGGTCGACCAGGCGATCGCGAAGGGCGATCCCAGGGCCATCGACGCGTTCCTCCGGGACTCCGTGCACGGTGGCCTCGAGGCCCGCTGGCGCCGGCTCGCGGCCGAGAAGCCTCCGGCCGACGACGTGGCCGCCGGCCGCCGCTGGGTGGCCGCCTACGTCCCGTTCGTCCACTGGGTCGAGGGGGTGCAGGCCGCCGCGGCGGGCCCCGGCGCGCACGGCCACGCGGGCGCGCCCGAGGCCGCTCACGCTCCGGAGCAGGCCCGGCGTGAGCCGGCGCGCGGCACCGACGCCCGCCACGTCCACTGACGCCGGTCCGGCGCGGCCGGGTGGACACGCCCGCCGCGCCGGATCCCCGCGAGCGCCGGCGACGCTTCCCGCAACGGCTCGACCGCCAGGGCCGCCCTCCGTCATCATCTTGTGAAAGGGAGGGCGGACGCATGCGACTCGGCAGGGGGGACAGCTCGAACGTGGAGGACCGGCGTGGGCTCGGCGGGGCGGGGCTGCGCCTGGGGCTCGGCGGCACGCTCGTCGTGGCCGCGCTGAGCCTCATCTTCGGGAAGGACTTCCTCTCGATGGTGGGCGGCGGCGAGGCGCCGTCGTCCCCCGAGCAGGTCGAGCAGCGCAAGGCGGAGGAGTCCCCGCTCGAGGACGTCGCCGTCGCGTCGTTCAACGACGCCCAGGACGTCTGGACGCGCGAGCTCGGCCGGCGCTACCGCCCGTCGCGGCTCGTGCTGTTCTGGGACGGGACGCGCTCCGGCTGCGGCGACGCCTCCTCGGCGATGGGGCCGTTCTACTGCCCGCTCGACGAGAAGGTCTACATCGACCTCGGGTTCTATCGCGAGCTCGCGCGCCGGTTCGGCGCGCCAGGCGAGCTCGCGCAGGCGTACGTCATCGCCCACGAGGTCGGTCACCACGTGCAAAACGTCCTCGGGATCGCCCCCCGGGTGCGCGAGGCGCAGGAGCGCGACCCGTCGGCGCAGAACGCGCTCTCCGTGAAGATGGAGCTCCAGGCCGACTGCCTCGCCGGCGCCTGGGCCCGGACCGTGGCCGACCGCGGGCAGCTCGACCCCGGCGACCTCGAGGCCGGCCTTCGCGCGGCGGCGGCGGTCGGCGACGACCGGATCCAGCAGACCACCACCGGGAGCGTGCACCCCGAGCGCTTCACGCACGGCACGGCCGAGCAGCGGGCGCGCTGGTTCCGCCGCGGCTACGACACCGCGAGGCTCGACGCGTGCGACACGTTCGGCGGCGCCATCGCCGGCGACGGGGAGGACCGGAGCGCGCCGAGGCCGCGCGGGCGGTCAGCCCCGGAGCCGTGACCTCCTGCGACGGACTCGACGCAGCCGAGTCGCGGGTCAGCTGCCAGGCTGGAACGTGGCCGTGAGGGTCCTCGCGCTCGTCACTGACACCGTGCACACGCTCCGGAGACGCTCGTGACCCACCGCGACCTGGAGCTGGAGCCGTCTGCCGAGCCGCCGTCACTGTCCTGAGCAGGACGAGGGGCGCGCCGCCCGCTCGTGCTCCAGCAGCCACCGCTTCCGCTCGACCCCGCCCGCGTAGCCGGTGAGCGCACCGCCCGCGCCGATCACCCGGTGGCACGGGATCACGATGGCGAGGGGATTACGACCGTTGGCCGCGCCCACCGCCCGCGCCGCCGAGGGCGCGCCCAGGCGAGCGGCGATCTCGCCGTACGTCCTCGTCTCGCCGAACGGGATCTCGGCGAGCGCGCGCCACACCTCGAGCTGGAACGGCGTGCCGCGGGGGCGGAGCGGGAGGTCGAAGGTGGTCCGCTCTCCCGCGAACCAGCCCTCGAGCTGCCGGCACGCCCGCTCGAGCAGGGCGTCTCCCCGGACGTCCTCCGCGGCGAGCACCGGCGCGCCGCCCTGATCCTCCATGTACACGGCCACGAGGGCGTCCCCGTCCGCCAGGAGCCGCAGCCTGCCCACCGGACTCTCCATCACCCGCTCACGCAAGGTCATCTCTCCGCTCCTTTCGTCGCCGGGGTCCACAGGTGCATCACCGCGTAGGCGCGCCACGGGCGCCAGGCCTCGGCGCGCACCTCGGCGACCCGGGCCGAGGCAGTGCCCAGCGCGCGGAGCACGCCGAGGTCCGCGGCAGGGAACGCGTCGGGATCGCCGGCCGCGCGCATGGCGATCACCTCGGCGGTCCAGGGGCCCACGCCGGGCAGCTCGAGGAGCCCCGACCGTACGGCCTCTACGTCGGCGCCGCGGTGCAGCGAGAGGCCGCCGCCGGCCACCGCCTCCGCCAGCGCCAGGATCGTCCGGGCGCGTGCCCCGGGCATGCCGACCCCGGCGATCCGGTCGACCCCGGCCGCCGCCACCGCCTCCGGCGTGGGGGCGAGCCGGTCGAGCCCCGGGAACGGCGTCTCGACGGGCTCGCCCAGGGCGGCGGCGAGCCGCCCGGCCACCGTGGTCGCCGCGGCGACGCTGACCTGCTGTCCCACGACGACGCGCACCGCGGCGTCGAACCCGTCGAACGCCCCCGGGACCCGCAGGCCTTCGCGACGACGGACGGAGCGCGCGAGGACCGGATCGCGCCGCAGCCACGTCGCGACCGCGTCGGGCCGTGCGTCCAGATCGAACAGCCCGCGCAGCCGGGCCACGAGCGGCATGAGCGCGCCCGCCAGCGAGAGCGACACCTCGGCTCGCAGGGCGGGCCGCCCAGGGTCGCGCGTCACGGAGACCCAGCCGCTCCGCCCGCCGAGGCGCACCGTCCGGCGATAGGCGCTGCCCTCCACCTGCTCCACCCGCGCCGTGCAGCGCGCGGCGAGGAACCCGAGCAGCGCCTCCCAGTCCAGCGGCGGGCGGAAGTCGAGGCGGAGGACGAGCGAGCTCGTCGCGGCGCCGTCGCCGTGGGCGCGCCGGATCGCCGAGGGCGGGCGGCCGAAGCGCTGCTGGAAGAGCGCGTTGAACCGGCGCAGGCTCGAGAACCCGGCGGCGAAGGCCACCTCGGCCATCGGGAGCGCGGTGTCGTGGAGGAGCTGCTTCGCGAGCGCCATCCGACGCGACTGCGCCAGCTCGATCGGGGTGACGCCGAGCTCGGCGGCCACCGCCCGGCGCAGGTGGCGGGACGTGACGCCGAGCGCCGCGGCGAGGTCGTCCACCGAGGCCTCGTTGAGGAAGCCCTCCCCGATCCGCGCGGCCGCCGCGGACACGAGGCGCGGGACCGCGTCCACCGGGCCACCCCCGGGCGCGAGCTCCGGCCGGCAGCGGAAGCAGGCGCGGAAGCCCTCGCGCTCCGCCTCCGCCGCGCGCGCGAAGAACACGCAGCGGTCGCGGCGCGGCGTGCGCGCCGGACACACCGGGCGGCAGTAGACGCCGGTCGTCCGGACGCCCACGAAGAAGCGGCCGTCGAAGCGGGGGTCCCGCGCGGTCAGCGCGCCAAAGCAGGTTTCGGCGTCGAGGATCACGCCCCCTGTCTAGCGGCTCGCGCGGACGGTGTCTGGCCGTTTTCGGACCTGGGGGCGACGGCGAGAACGCGCACCGGGGCGGGCGGACCCGCGCGCGTTCCTGGCGCCGGCGTGAGCGGGTGTGCGCGACAGCGGCATGGCCCGCTGCGCCACGCCATGAGCGAGCACGCGGGTTCCAAAGCGAGCGGCCGAGCGAGTAGCATCGCACCGTGACCAGTGATCCCGTCGTGCTCGCGCTCCGCGCGGCCATCGCGGCGAACGACTCCGCCGAGCTGCGCGCCGCGCTCGGGGAGCACCTCCTCGGATCCGGCGCGCCGCGGGAGGCGCTCGACGAGCTCGAGGCCGGCCTCCGGCTCGCGCCCGGCTCGGGGCCGCTCCTCGACGGCGCGGCCCGTGCGGCCGAGGCCGCCGGCGACCCCGGCCGCGCCGCCGCCTCCCGGCGCGGGGCGGCGGCGCGCGCGGGCCCGCCCCCGCCC
>NZ_JALCZB010000041.1:0-39441 GCF_022690745.1 Anaeromyxobacter sp. SG64
AGGGCGAGGTCGCGGCGAGCACGAGCGAGGCGGCGAAGGCGAGGCCCGCGGCGGCGCCGATCGCCGCGGCCGCGCGCGAGACGCGCCTGCCCCGCCGCGCGGGCCGGGCGCCAGGCTCGTCCACCACCGGGGACGCGGGGAGCTCGTCGAGCCTGAGCGCGATGACCTGGGTCTTCTCGGGCGGGGAGACCTCCTCGGCGGGCGCGCGATCGGTCCGGCGGAGCTCCTCGACGCGGTCGAGCTCACGCCGGAGCTCGTCGGGGAAGGCGAGCGCCATGAAGCGCGCCAGCGCGGGGGGATCGCCGGCGGGCGAGCCCGCGTGCGTCCAGGGCACGAGCGCGTCGCGGAGCTCGCTCGCCCAGCCGAAGCGCTCCGCCGGATCGCGCGCCAGGGCCCGGAGCACGACGGCGTCGAGCCCCCGCGGCACGGCCGGGTTCACCCGCGAGGGCGCCGGCACCTCCGCGCGGCGGACCTTCTCGAGGACCGCGAGCTCCGAGGGGCCGGTGAAGAGCCGCGCGCCGGTGAGGAGCTCGTGCAGGACGACCCCGAGGGCGAAGACGTCGGAGCGCCGGTCGACCGGCCCGCCCGAGGCCATCTCCGGGCTCATGTAGCCGAACTTGCCGCGGAGGGCGGCGTCGCGGCGCGTCCGGAGCGCCGCCTGGGCGATGCCGAAGTCGATGACCCGCACCGAGCCGTCGAAGCCGAGCAGCACGTTCGCGGGCGACACGTCCCGGTGGACGATCTGGAGCGGCGTGCCGCGCGCGTCGCGCTTGCGGTGGGCGTGATCGAGGGCGTCCGCCACGCGCCAGCCGAGGTAGGCCGCGAGGGGCACGGGCAGCCCGCCTCGCGCCCGGGTGCGCTGCACGAGCGCGCGAAGGTCGCGCCCGGGCACGTACTCCATCGCGATGTAGTACCCCTCGCCGTGCTTCCCGAGCTCGTGGATGGGCACGACGCCGGGGTGGTCCAGCTGGACGACGAGCCGCGCCTCGTCGAGGAACATCTGGATGAACTCGCCGTCCTCCGCGAGCGTCGGGAGGATGCGCTTCAGGGCGTACAGCCGCGCGGAGGCGTCGTCGCGCCGGAGCGCCACGTACACCTCGGCCATGCCGCCGATCGCGATGCGATCGAGCAGGACGTAGCGGCCATACGGGATGGGCTTCTGCATCGATGCGCCCGTCCCCCCCGGGGGCTTATGATAACCGCATGCCGACGAGCTGCCACGCGTGCGGGGCGACGCTCCGGATCGACGGCCCGGTGGGACGTCGGACCACCTGCCCCGAGTGCGACGCCGACCTCCACTGCTGCATCGACTGCCGCCACTACGACGAGGGCTCCGCGCACGAGTGCCGCGAGCCCCACGCCGAGCACATCATCGACAAGATCGCCTCGAACGCCTGCGACCTGTTCCAGCTCGGCGACGGCGCCTCGCGCCGCCGCAAGAGCTCGCGGGCCGCGCGCGATCAGCTCGGGGCGCTGTTCGGAGAGGCCCCGGCGCCGGCGGAGGAGAATCCGCGGGACGCGCTCGAGGCGCTCTTCCGGAAGAAGTGAGGCGCGTGGCGTCCCCCGGCGACCTCGCTCACGTCTCACCCGTCTCGCGCGTCGCCCCGGCGAGCCAGGCGAGGTACGGCGCGCTCCCCGCCTCCACGGGCAGGGCGAGCACCTCCGGCACGTCGTAGGGGTGCAGGGCGAGCACGCGCTCCCGCAGCGCCTCGAAGCGTCCGCGCGTGGTCTTGAGCACGAGGAGCGCCTCGGCCTCGTCCTGCACCTTCCCCTCCCAGCGGTAGATCGAGCGGATGGCCGGGACGACGTTGCCGCAGGCGGCGAGCCGCTCCTCGACGAGGGCGCGCGCGAGCTCCGCGGCCTTCTCGGCGGACGGCGCGGTGACGAGGACCACGAGGGCGTCGGGCATGGCGTTGCCTCCTCGCCGCGCTACATCCCGGCGGCGCGGGAGATGATCTCCTTCATGATCTCGGAGGTGCCGCCGGCGATGGTCATCACGCGGACGTCGCGCCAGGCGCGCGCGACGTCGGTCTCGAGCACGTACCCCATGCCGCCGTGGAGCTGCATGCAGTCGTAGGCGACGCGCTGGGCGAGGTCGCAGGCGAAGAGCTTCGCCATGGAGATCTCCTTCACCGCCGGCTCGCCGCGCTGGAGGAGATCGCAGGCGCGGTAGGTGAGCCAGCGCGCCGCCTCGATGGCCGTGAGGTGCTCGGCGAGCTTGTGCCGCCACACCTGCATGCGCGCGAGCGGGCGGCCGAAGGCGCTGCGCTCGCCGGCGTAGCGCAGCGCGTCCTCCACCATGAGCTGCATCCCGGCCACCGCCTGCACCGCGGCGACGAGCCGCTCGCCCTGGAAGTTCGCCATCACGTGGTAGAAGCCCTGGTTCTCCTCGCCGAGCAGCCAGCGCGCCGGGACCCGGCAGTCCTCGAAGAAGAGGAGCGCCGTGTCGGAGGACGGGTTCCCCACCTTCTCGAGCGTGCGCGAGACCTGGAACCCGGGCGTGTCGGTCGGGAAGAGGAGGAGCGACAGGCCCTCGTGGCCCGGCCCGCCGGTGCGGACCGCCAGCGTGAGGAAGTCCGCCCGCGCGCCGTTCGTGATCCACGTCTTGGCGCCGTTCACGACGAGGTCGTCGCCGTCGCGCCGCGCGGTCGTCCGGAGGGCCGCCACGTCGGAGCCCGCGTCCGGCTCGGAGATCGCGAGCGCCGCGATGCGCTCGCCGCGGATCGCGGGCGCGAGGAACTCGCGCTTCTGCTCGTCCGTGCCGAGATCGGCGATCACGGGGATGGCCATCTCGCCGTGGACCAGCATGGCCATGGCGAGCCCCGCGTTGCGGCAGCGGACGAGCTCCTCGGCGTACGCGACGACGTACCACCAGTCGAGCCCGGACCCGCCCCACTCCGGCGGGTGGCGGATCCCGAAGAAGCCCAGCTCCCCGAAGGTGCGGAAGAGGGCGCGCGGGAACTCGGCGGCCGCGTCCCAGGCGCGCGCGTGCGGCGCGAGCTCGCGCTCGCAGAACTCGCGGACGGTGCGCCGGAACGCCTGGTGGTCCTCGGTGAACGGATCGAGCCCGGGCATGCGCCTTCGCATACCGGAGCCCGCGCGGCCCCGCCAGGGCGCAGGAGGGCCGCGCCCAGCAGCCGCTACCGGCCCAGCATGCTCTTCTTCAGATCTCCGTCGGCGGGCTCGCGCCCGAGCCAGTTGCGGAACATCGCGTCGGCGAAGTCCTTGCCCGGAACGGTCACGGGCTTCCCGCCCGCCGCCCCGACGATCGTCCCCTGGCCGGGGACGTAGGTCACGAACATCTCCCCGCCCTCGCGCATGTTCGGGATCGCCGGCTCGATCGTCTTCAGCTGCTGGAGGAGCGCGTCGAGGTTCGGGCCGCCCGAGTTGGCGCGGAAGCCGTCGCGGTACGCGTCCATGATCTGGCTCTTCGTCACGTCGCGCAGGAACACCATGCGGACGCGCTTCGGAGCGTCGGCGGCGATGACGGCGTCCGCGTCGCGCGAGGGCTCGGTGAGGTAGAGGCCCCCCGCGTAGACCTTGATGATGAACTTCTTGCGCAGCCCGGCGCCGTTCAGCTTGAGCGCCTTGCCCGCGACCTCGATGGTCTCGGGGAAGTCCACGCCGGCGACCTTCTTCGCGTGGGCGGGGAGCGCGACGGCGAGCGCGAGGGCGGCGGCGGCGAGCTTCTTCATCGTGACTCTCCGTGTCGTGGCGGGTGGTCCCCCGTTGTACCCGGGTTCACCCTCCGACCGCCGGACCCGGGCGGGGCGGCGCGCTTCGGGCTGCCCATGCCGCGCCGCGTCGCCGGGAGGGCCCTGAACTGGCCCGGCGATGGCGGGCGCTCAGCGCGGAACGCCCGGACGCGGCGGCGACACCGCGCTGCGCGGCCGGTGTCCGAGCACCGTGCCATACGCCACGCCGGCGACGCCGACGAGCATGCCGAGGCCGCCCGCCGCGGACACCCGCTCCCCGAGCAGCACCGCCGCGAGCAGGTACTGCGCGAGCGGCGTGAGCTGGAGCCAGACGGCCGCCTCCCCGACGCTGAGCGCGCCGTAGGCCTCCGTCATGAGCACCTGCGCGGAGTACGCGGCGAGCCCCATCACGGCGGCGATGGCCCACGGCCCCGGCGCGGTGGGCCACGGCCCGAGCGCGAAGGGGAGCGCGACGGGGAGCCCGCCCAGGGAGAAGTAGAAGAAGATCGTCGCGGCGTTGTCGGTCGCGCGCATGGCGCGGATGACCACCGCGGAGAGCGCGGCGAACACCGCCGCCCCGACGGCGAGCGCCTCGCCCGCGCCGAGCCCGAGCCGGAGGGAGCCGTTCCCGAGCACGAGGGCGACCCCGAAGGTGGCGAGGAGGAGCGCGAGGAGGAGGTGGATCGTCGGCCGCTCCCCGAACGTGCGGATCGAGAGCACCGTCGCGATGACCGGGAAGAGGTTGTAGAGCATCCCCGCCTCGCCCGCGGGGATGCGCTGGAGGGCGAGGAAGTAGAGGACGACGACGATGCCGCCCGACACGCCGCGCGTCCACAGGAGCCGCCGGTTGTGCGGCCGGTAGAGCCCGGGCCGGACGCGGAACGCCACGAGCGACACCGCCGCGCCGACCACGAACCGCACGACGGTGAGCTGCCCTGCGCTGAACGTCTCCCCGCGCGTGGAGAGCAGCCGCGCGAGGACGGCCATGAGCCCGAACGAGGCGGCGGAGCCGAGGAGGAGCAGGCGCGCGCGGAACTTCGTGCCGGCGCCGCGGGAGGGCGAGGCCGGGGCCCCCGGCCGCCGCCCGCCCCCCTCGCTCATGGCTCCTCCGCGGGGAGCCCGGCGGCGAGCGCCGCCTCCGGCGAGCGCGCCTCGCGAGGCCGGTGGCCGAGCACGGACCCGTAGACGATCCCGGCCACCCCGAGCAGCACGCCCACGAGCGTCCAGCCGCCGATCCGCTCGCCGATGGTGAGCGCCCAGAGGTAGCTCGCGATGGGCGTGAGCTGCTGCCAGAGCGCCGCCTCCGGCACGGACAGCGCGCCGTACGCCTCGGTCATGAAGAGCTGCGCGAGGAACGCCACGACGCCCACGCCCGCCAGGGCGAGCCAGGCGAGCGGCGCGCTCGGCCACGGCGCGAACGCGTACGGCAGCGAGGCCGCGGCGCCTCCGACGGCGAACGCGAAGAAGATGGTCGGTGCGTTGTCCGTCGTCCGGAGCGCGCGGATGGAGGTCACCGCCGCGCCGCCGCACACCGCGGAGACGATGCCCAGGATCTCGCCCACCCCGAGCCCGAGGCTCACCCCGCCGCCGCCGAGGACGAGGAACACGCCCGCGCTCGCGAGCGCGAGGCCGACGCCGAGGTGGATGGTCGGGCGCTCGTTCAGGACGAAGAGCGAGAGGAGCACCGCCCAGATCGGGAAGGTGTTGTTGAGGAGGGTCGCCTCGCCCGCGGGGATCCGCTCGATGGAGAGGAAGTAGAGGAGCGCGGCGATGCCGCCGAAGAAGCCGCGCGAGACGAGCAGCGCCTTGCGGCGCGGGCGGAACGTGCCCGGACGCGCGACGAAGATCCCGCCGACGAACGCCATCCCGAGGACGAAGCGGGCGAAGGTGACCTGCCCGCCGTTCATCCCCGCCTGCGTCGCGACGCGCGCGAGCACGGCGGACAGCCCGAAGAAGACCCCCGCGCCGAAGAGGAGCAGCCGCGCGCGGGCCATCGCCCGCTCCCCCGGACGCACGGGGTAGAGCGCACCGGCCGTGGGCCCGGTCGCAGGCCCGGCCGTGGCGGGCGCGAGGGGCGCGGCGCCGGGCGAGCGCGAGGGCTGCGGGGGAGCGGAACTCACGGGAATCCGCGTCTATCACCATCGTCCCGGCGGGGGAAGGCGGCGCCCGTCCGCCGCTCCGGCCGCGTCGCCGGGTCGGGTCCACGACGCCTCGCCGGGGGACAACGCGGCTGGCCAAAAGAGCCACGTTCCGTTAGACAACGCGCCACATGAGCGAGCCCGAATTCATCTCAGTCAAGGGCGCGCGCGAGCACAACCTCAAGTCGGTCGCTCTCGAGATCCCGAAGAAGAAGCTGGTGGTGTTCACCGGCGTCTCGGGGTCCGGGAAGTCCTCGCTCGCGTTCGACACCCTCTACGCCGAGGGGCAGCGCCGCTACGTCGAGTCCCTCTCGTCGTACGCGCGCCAGTTCCTCGGGCAGATGGAGAAGCCCAAGTACGACACCATCCGCGGGCTCTCGCCCACGATCTCCATCGAGCAGAAGGCGGCCTCGAACAACCCGCGCTCCACGGTCGGGACCATCACCGAGGTCCACGACTACCTGCGCGTGCTGTACGCCTCGATCGGCCTCCAGCACTGCCCCTCGTGCGGCCGGCCCGTCGGCAAGCAGACGGCCCAGCAGATCGTCGAGGCGATCGTCCAGTACCCGGAGGGCGCCCGCATCCTCGTGCTCGCCCCGCTCGTCCAGAACCGCAAGGGCGAGTACAGGGACCTCCTCGCCGACCTCGCCAAGCGCGGCTTCGCGCGCGTGCGCGTCGACGGGATGATCCACCAGCTCACCGACCGGCTCGTCCTCGACAAGAAGCTGAAGCACGACATCGAGCTCGTGGTGGATCGCCTGGTGGTGAAGGAGGGGATCCGCTCCCGCCTCACCGACTCGATCGAGACCGCGCTCCGCGAGGGGAAGGGCACCCTCGTCGTCGCCGACGCGGACAAGGAGCAGCGGGTCGGGGCGGGGGATCCCGAGGAGTACAAGAAGCACGATCGCTTCTTCTCCGAGCTCAACGCCTGCCACGCCTGCGGGCTCAGCTTCGGCGAGCTCGCGCCGCAGAACTTCTCGTTCAACTCGCCGCTCGGCTCGTGCCCCGACTGCCAGGGGCTCGGGACGCGGGCCGAGATGGACGCGGACCTCATCATCCCGGACCCCTCGCTCACGATCCGCCAGGGCGCGGTCGAGCCCTGGGCGAGCGGCATGGAGCGCGGCGAAGGCTGGACCTTCGAGTTCGTCGAGCACCTCGCGCGCTCGCTCAAGATCGACCTCGACCTGCCCTGGGCGAAGCTGCCGAAGCTCCACCGCGACGTCATCCTCTACGGCACCGAGGGTGCGTCGAATGGCGGGCGCTCCTGGCGCATCGAGTTCGAGGGCGTCGTGAACCAGCTCTACCGCCGGCTCAAGGCGACGGGCTCCGAGGCGATGCGCCGCCACTACATGCGCTACTTCTCGGACAAGCCCTGCCACACCTGCGGCGGCGAGCGGCTCAAGCCCGAGAGCCGCGCGGTGCGCATCCGCGGCAAGGGCATCGTCGATCTCTCCCGGCTCACGATCCAGGACGCGCACGCGTGGCTCGGCTCGCTCGATCTCAAGGGGAGCGAGGCGAAGATCGCCGACGAGCTCCTGAAGGAGATCAAGAACCGGCTCAAGTTCCTGCTGGACGTGGGCCTCAGCTACCTCACGCTCGACCGCCCCGGCCCGTCGCTCTCGGGCGGCGAGAGCCAGCGCATCCGCCTGGCCTCGCAGATGGGCTCCGAGCTCACCGGCGTCATCTACATCCTCGACGAGCCGTCGATCGGGCTGCACCAGCGCGACAACGGCAAGCTCCTCGCGACCCTCAAGCGGCTCCGCGACGTCGGCAACTCGGTCATCGTCGTCGAGCACGACGAGGAGACGATGGAGGAGGCGGACTGGCTCGTGGACTTCGGCCCGGGCGCCGGCGCGCACGGCGGCGAGATCGTGAGCGCGGGGACGCCGGCGGAGGTGAAGCGCGATCCCGACTCGCTCACCGGCGCGTACCTCTCCGGGCGCAAGGAGATCTACGTCCCCGAGCGGCGCCGCAGCGAGGACAAGGGCGCGATCACCATCTCCGGGGCCACCGAGAACAACCTGAAGGACCTCACCGCCTCGTTCCCGCTCGGCCGCTTCACCGCGGTCACGGGCGTCTCCGGCGCGGGCAAGTCCACGCTCGTGAACGCGATCCTCCGCCCCGCGCTGATGCGCCACCTGTACGGCACGCGCGAGGTCCCGGGGAAGCACCAGGCGCTGACCGGCTGGGAGCACATCGACAAGGTCATCGACATCAACCAGCAGCCGATCGGCCGCACCCCGCGCTCGAACCCGGCGACCTACACGAAGGTGTTCGACGCCATCCGCGAGGTGTTCGCGCAGACGCCCGAGGCGCGCGCGTTCGGGTACCAGCCCGGCCGCTTCAGCTTCAACGTGAAGGGCGGACGCTGCGAGGCGTGCCAGGGCGACGGCATGAAGCTCGTCGAGATGCACTTCCTCGCCGACGTGCTCGTGCCGTGCGAGGTGTGCGGCGGCAAGCGCTTCAACGAGGCGACCCTCCGGGTCACCTTCAAGGGCAAGAACATCGCCGAGGTGCTCGATCTCTCCATCACCGAGGCGAAGTCGCTCTTCGAGCACCACCGCGAGATCGCGCGCATCCTCACCACGCTCGAGGACGTCGGCCTCGGCTACCTCAAGCTCGGCCAGCCCTCCCCCACCCTCTCCGGCGGCGAGGCGCAGCGGATCAAGCTCTCGCGCGAGCTCGCCCGCGTCGGCACGGGCAAGACGCTCTACATCCTCGACGAGCCCACCACCGGACTCCACTTCGAGGACGTGAAGAAGCTCCTCGCCGTGCTGGACCGGCTGGTCGACGCCGGCAACACGGTGGTCGTCATCGAGCACAACCTCGACGTCATCAAGTGCGCCGACTGGATCATCGACATCGGCCCCGAGGGCGGCGCCGACGGCGGCCTCGTCATCGCCGAGGGCACGCCCGAGGAGGTCGCCGGGGTGAAGGAGAGCTACACCGGGCAGTACCTCGGGAAGGTGCTCGAGGCGCACCGGCAGCGCGCACGCCGCGCGCCGGGGCAGAGCGCGGCGAGGGGCGTGCAGCGGGTGGGGGCGTAGCGCGGCGCCTCCTTGCGCGGCCGGCCCGTCCCCTGCAAAGGGAGAGTAATGCGCACCCTCGTCGCCCTCCTCTGCCTCGCCTCCGCCGTCTCCCCCCCGGCCGCCCACGCCGCTCCGAAGAGCGCGTCGAAACCGGCCCCGGCCTCGAGGACGGCGGCGACCGACCCCGAGGCGCTCCGCTGGGACCTCACCGCGCTCTACCCCTCCGACGCCGCCTGGTCCGAGGCGAAGGCCGCGCTCGGGAAGGACGTCGCGGGGTTCCGGGGGCGGCACGAGGGGCGCCTGGGCGCCTCCGCGAAGGCGCTCGCGGACGGCCTCGCGGACCTCGCGCAGCTCCGCGAGCGGTACGAGCGGCTCTTCGCCTACGCGATGCTGAGGAGCGACGGCGACGTCAAGGCGGCGCGCCCGCGGGAGCTGAGGCAGGAGGCGGAGCGGCTCGGCGTCGAGCTGGAGGCGGCCGCCTCGTTCGTGCGCCCGGAGCTCCTCGCCGTCGACGCGGCGAAGGTGAAGGCGTTCCTGAAGGAGGACCCGCGCCTCGCCCAGTTCGACTTCTTCCTCTCGGACCTCCTCCGCTGGAAGGACCACACCCTCTCGCCGCGGGAGGAGCGGATCGTCGCGCAGGCGGGTGAGCTCGAGGGCGCGGCGCCCGCGGTGCACGGCGTCCTGACGAACGCCGACATCCCCTGGCCCACGGTGAGGCTCTCCACGGGCGAGGCGGTCCGCCTCGATCCCGCGGGCTACCAGCGGGCGCGCACGGCGCCGTCGGCGGCGGACCGCGAGAAGGTGTTCCGGGCCTTCTTCGACGCGGTGAAGACCTACGAGCGGACCCTGGGCGCGGCGATGGACGCGCAGGTGAAGGCGCACCGCTTCGAGAAGGACGTGCGCGGCTTCCGGTCGTCGCTCGAGTCGGCGCTCTTCGCCGCCAACATCCCGCCCGCGGTCTACCACCAGCTCGTCGCCGACGTGAACCGGAGCCTCCCCACGCTCCACCGCTACCTCGCGCTCCGCAAGCGCATGCTGGGCCTCTCGGAGCTGCGCTACGAGGACCTCTACGCGCCGCTCGTGAAGGACGTCGAGCGGCGCTACACGCCTGCCGAGGGCGTCGCCCTCACGCTCGAGGCGGTGGCGCCGCTCGGCGCGCCCTACGTCGAGGCGCTGCGCAGCGCGCTCGACGGCCGCTGGACCGACTTCCTCCCCCGCCCCGGGAAGCGCTCGGGCGCGTACTCGATGGGCGTGTACGCGGTCCACCCGTACCAGCTCCTCAACTTCAACGGGCAGTGGGAGGACGTCTCCACGCTCGCGCACGAGTCCGGCCACACCATGCACTCGGCCCTCGCCGCCAGGGCCCAGCCGTTCCCCAAGTACGACTACCCGACCTTCGTCGCCGAGGTCGCCTCGACGCTCAACGAGAACCTGCTCCTGCACCGGGTCCTCGACCGGACGAAGGACGACGCGACGCGGCTCTTCCTCCTCGGCCGGCACCTCGAGACGCTCCGCACCACCCTCTTCCGCCAGACGATGTTCGCGGAGTTCGAGCTCGCCGTGCACGAGCGCGCCGAGAAGGGCGAGGCGCTCTCGGGGGAGGCGCTCTCGGCGCTCTACCTCGAGCTGGTCCGCAAGTACTACGGGCACGCCCAGGGCCTCTGCCGCGTCGACGCGCGCTACGGCGTCGAGTGGGCCTCGGTCCCCCACTTCTTCAACTACGACTTCTACGTGTTCCAGTACGCGACGAGCCTCGTCGCCTCCACCTCGCTCGCGAAGGCCATCCGCGAGGAGGCGGCGACGGGCGGGACCGCGGCCCGCGACCGCTACCTCGCGATGCTCTCCGCGGGCGGGTCGCGCTACGCGATCGACCTCCTGAAGGACGCGGGCGTCGACATGACCACCTCCGCGCCGTTCGCCGCCGCCATGGACGAGATGAACCGCGTGATGGACGAGATGGACGCGATCCTCGGGCGCGCCGGACACCCGCGGGCGGCGCGCTGAGCGGGCGCGCGCCCGGCGCTCGCGCTACACGTCCCGGATGACCGAGCTCCGCATCTGCGTCGACGTCCCCGACCTCGAGCGCGCCGTCCGGTTCTACTCGGAGGCGCTCTCGCTCTTTCCCGGTCGCCGCTTCGGGGCGGGGGGCGTCGAGATGCTGGGCGGCCCGTGCCCGATCGACCTCCTCGCGAAGGCGCCCGGGAGCCGGGCGAGCGCGGCGTCCGCGCAGGTGCGGGACTTCGCGCGGCACTGGACCCCCGTCCACCTCGACGTGGTCGTGCCCGACCTCGACGCCGCGCTCCGCCGCGCGCTCGCCGCGGGCGCGACCCAGGAGGGCGACGTGCAGGCGCACGCGTGGGGCCGGCTCGCGCTCCTCGCCGATCCGTTCGGGCACGGGCTCTGCCTGCTCCAGCTGAGCGGGCGGGGCTACGACGCCATCGCGACCGGCTGAGCTGCTCAGGCGCGCGCGTCGCGACCCGCGTCCTCGCGGGCGCGGTCCGGGTCGGCCTCCCCGGCGAGCGCGCGCCGGGCCACGGCGGCCTCCTCGGCGGAGCGCTCCACGGGGGTGGGAGTGCCCGCCCCGTGCCGCCGCAGCCGCCACGCCCGCGCGGCGAGCGAGATCCCGAGCCACAGGCCCAGGGCCGCGAGCGGCGTCGCGATGACGCGCGGCCAGAGTACGGCGACCGCGCCGAGCGCGAGGACCACGCCCGCGGCGACGGCGAGGACGCGCGCCTCGGTGGGGCCGAGCACGCGATAGCCGCCGAGCGCGGCGCCCACCGCGTTGCCGATGCGGAGCGCGCCGGCCGCGGCGACCGCCGAGCCCTCGCGGCGGCGCCGCCGTCCCGGCGGTCGCGGCCGGCGCAGGCGCGGTACGGGACGGACCGGCTGCACGCGGCGGCGCGCGTCGAGCACGATCTCCGTCGCGCGCCCGAGGTCCTCCTCGTACGCGTCCTCCATCCGCTGCGCGAAGCCCTCGTCCTCGATCGCGACGTCGAGCTCCCAGTTCGCGAGCCAGGAGGAGAGGTTCAGGTTCGACGATCCCACGCGCGCCCAGCGCCCGTCCGCGACGGCGGTCTTCGCGTGGAGCATCGCCCCGTTCCACTCGAAGATCCGCACCCCCGCCTCGAGCAGCGGCCGGTAGCCCGCGACCGAGAGGCGCTTCACGAGGCCGAGATCCGAGTCGCCCGGCACGAGGAGCCGCACGTCCACGCCGTCGTGCGCGGCGGCGCGGAGCCCCTGCACGTAGGCCGCCGTGCCCACGAAGTACGCGTCGGTGATCCAGAGGGAGCGGCGCGCCATCGCCGCGACGAGCTGGTCGAGCCGGTACAGCCCGGCCGTCGCGGGCTCGCTCGCGACGACGCGCAACGCCACCTCGCCCGCCGCGGCCACGTGAGCGGGGTCCGGGAGCTCCTCGTCCGGGAGCGGCGCTCCCGCCTCGTCCCAGACCTGCGCGAACGCGCGGGCGAGATCCGCCACGGCCGGCCCTCGCACCTCCACGCCGGTGTCGCGCCACGGCTCCGCGCCGCGGGCCGGGTCGCCCGCCCAGCGCTCCGCGATGCAGAGCCCGGTGACGAAGCCGACACGCCCGTCGACGACGATGCTCTTGCGGTGATCGCGCCCCATCCAGCCGATGGGGCTGTCGAGACGCGGCGGGTTGAACGTGCGGACCTCGACCCCCGCGTCCGCGAGCCGCCGCCAGAAGCGCGAGGAGGCCTCGCCGATCCCGCCGAGCCAGTCGTGGAGGACGCGCACGCGCACGCCGGCGCGCGCCTTCTCCGCGAGGAGCTCCGCGAACCGCCGGCCGACCCGGTCGTCCGCGAAGATGTACGCCTCGAAGAGCACGCTCTCCCGTGCGGCCGCGATGGCCTCGTGCCACGCGGGGAAGTTCTCCCCGGCGTCGCGCAGGAGACGCACCGCGTTGCCCCCCACGAGCGGCGCCCCCGCGGCCCGCGTGAACGCCTGCTCGGCCACGAAGCGGAGCGTCGCGCGGCCCGCGCGGCGGCCGCCCGGAGCGCCCGCGGCGCCCCGGGCGGTGGGGAGGACGGCCGATCCCTGGGCACGAGTCACACCCCAAGCATTCCCCGCCGGAGCCCTCGTTGCACGCTCCCGCCCGGGCAGCCGCGCGCTGCGCCCCTTGCGGTCCCGCCAGCGGGAGCAGACGTTTCGACCATGGCGACCGGCGGGCGTCCCGTCGCGCGCAGGCTCCTCCTCCTCGCGGGCGCCGCGGCGGGGCTCCTCGTCGTGCTCGTCGCCGCGCTCCTCCTCCTCGTGGACTCGGCCGCGGTCACGAGGCGCGTCGCGGATCTCGTGCTCTCGCAGGCGTCCCGGGCGCTCGGCCGGGAGGTCGCCGTCACGACCGCGAAGCTCCACCTCCTCCCCGAGGCCCGCGTCGCGCTGCGGGGCCTCACCGTGGCGGGCCGCGCGGGCGAGCCGGGGCTCGTCGCCGCCGAGTCGCTCGACGTGCACCTCGGCCTGTGGCCGCTCCTCCGCTCGCTCGGGAAGGACGTCGAGGTCCGCTCGGTCGTGCTCGTGAAGCCCATCGTGAACCTCGTCCGCGCGAAGGACGGCACCTGGAACTACGCGGGGCTCGGCGAAGGGAAGCCCGAGACCGCCGCGGAGCCGCCGCAGGTCGCGGGGGCGGCGACGCGCGTCGTGGTGGAGCGCGTTCGGATCGAGGGGGCGGCGATCCGGCTCGTGGACCGGAGCGCGGGCCGTGACGACGCGGGCGTCGCGCTCGAGCAGCTCGATCTCGAGGCGACGGGCGTCGGCCCCGGCCTCCCGTTCGAGGTGCGCGTCGCGGCGGCGTTCGCGAGCGCGCAGCAGAACCTCCACGCGCAGCTCTCGGTGGACCACCTGCCGGACGGGGTGCCCCGGCGGCCGGAGGACTGGCCGCTCATCACGGGCGGGCTCCAGATCGGCGCGCTCCCGCTCGATCGATTCCGCGCGCTGCTCCCCGCAGAGCTCGGGGCGCTCGTCCGCGGCGGCGCGGCGTCCCTCGAGGCGAAGGTCACCACCGGCGAAGGGCGGGCCTACAAGGTGGACGGCTCCGGCGGGCTGAAGGACGTGAGGCTCCGTGGCCAACCGGCGTCGGGCCACTTCCGCGCGCTCGCCACCTGGTCGCCGGCGCGGCCCGCCGCCTCGCGCGTGGATCTCACCGAGCTCACGCTCCGCGGCCCCGGCGTGGACCTCGGCGGCCACGCCTCCGTCGGGACCCCGCCGCTCGCGGCCTGGTTCGTCGTGACGGGGTCGCTGCTCGATCTCGACGCGGTGATGGGCCTCCTCCCGGAGAAGGCGGAGGCGGCGCCGCCGCGCGGCGGCGACCTGGTGCCCGCCGCGATGCGCGAGCGGCTCCGCGCCGCGAGCGTCCGCGGAACGGTCGCCCTCGCCGAGGTGAGGAGCGGCCGGCTCCAGGCGAAGAACGTGAAGGCCCGCGTGAGCCTCGTGAAGGGCGTGCTCACCGTGGAGGAGCTCGACGCGGCCGTGTTCGGCGGCCGGGTCTCGGGGGCCGGCACGCACATCGCGCTCGGGGAGAAGGTCCCGACCTGGAGGCTCGCCGCGAAGCTCTCGGCGCTCGATCTGGGCGGCGCGCTGCAGGCGTTCGCAGGCGCGCAGCCGCTGACGGGCAAGCTGGACGGCACGCTCGACGTCGTCGGCAAGGGGACGGACTGGGCGAAGCTGCGCCAGGCGCTCACCGGCCTCGCCGCGCTCACCGTGAAGGACGGCGCGCTCGTCACGACCGACCTCGGCGACGCGGTGCTCGGCGGCGTGGCGCGGGGGCTCGAGCAGCTCGGCCGCGGCGGCGCGGCCCGCAAGGTGAGCGGCGCGAAGGGGCGCACCGAGTTCAAGAACCTCGCCGGCGAGTTCGACGTGAAGGACGGGTTCCTCGTGGCGAGGGCGCCCGTGACCGTCGACACGCCGTTCGGGAAGCTCGCGCTCGGCGGTCGCGTCGGCCTCGACGGCCGGCTCGCGCTCGAGGGCACGTCCTCCGTCCCGAAGGCGGCGCTCGCCCGCGTCGTCCCGGGCGGCCTGCCGCTGCCGCAGACGCTCGAGGTCCCGCTCGCGCTCGGCGGCACGCTCGAGTCGCCCAGCGTCTCGGTGCGAGCGGACACCGCGGTCGCGAACCTCGCGCGAGGGGAGGCGCACGAGGCGGTGAAGGGCGCCCGCAAGCAGGTGGAGCGCGGGCGCGACGCGGTCGAGGGGCTCTTGAAGGGATTCGGCGGGAAGCGGTGACGGCCCGCGCACCCTCAGCGATTCACGGCTCACCCGCGCTCGAGACGTGCGACGGCCGCCCCGTCTCCGGAGCAGCCGTCGGCCTCGGATCCGGCGACGTCCGGGCTAGCTCTTCTTCTCTTCCGCCTTCTTCGGGGGGCCCTTGTGGGCGGCACAGTGCGGGCACTGGCACTTCTCGCCGCACTTGCACGCCTTGCCCTCCTTGGCGCAGGGACACTGGGCGGCAGGCGCGGCCTCCGCGCCCTTCTTCCCCTCGCCGGCAGCGGCGGCCTGGGCATGCTGCGGGCAGTTCTTGCAGTCGCCGTCGCACGCCGACGCAGGTCGCGCCGCGAGGAGGGCGAGCGCGGCCGTCGCCGCGAGCAGGGTCTTCATCATGTGTGAACCTCCGTGGGTGACGTACCGCGCAGGCGGCCGCGAACCGGATGCAGCGTAGAGAGGCCTCCCGAGCGGTGTCAACGCGGAAGGCCGATCGCGGCAGGAGGGCGCGGCCGCCCGCGGCGCACTCGCCCGGGGCAGGACACGAGGTGGATCGCCCCCGGACCCGCCGCTACATTGCCCTCGATGACGACCCTCGACGTCGACCGGCTGCTCGCGCTCCTCCGGGATCCCAACGTGGAGAGCCAGGAGATCGCCACGCTCGCCGGCGTGCCGCGCGAGGAGGCCGGCCGCGCCTCGCGGCTCCTCCTCGGCCTCTCCCGCGCGAAGCCGGAGGAGATCGCGACCCTGCCGCCTCCGCTCGCCGCGGCGCTCTGCCGCGCGTCGCTCGTCGCCGGGCGCGCCGACGTGCTCGCGGCGCTCGCCGGTCACTCGGGGAAGGAGGTCGCGAAGGAGGCGAAGCGCAGCCTGCACGTCCTGCGCTCGCGAGGCGTCGCGGTGCCCGAGCCGCCGCGCGCCCCCGCGGTGGCCCCCGCCGCGCCCGCCGAGCCGCCGCTGCCCGTCTACGCCTCGGCGATCGACGGGCAGGGAGAGCGCGCGGTGTGGCTCCCCCGGAACGTGCCGGGCAAGGGCATCGAGGTCGCGCAGGCGGTCGTGTCCGACGTGCGCGGGCTCGTCGAGCTCCAGGTCGGGCTCCTCGGACGCAAGGAGTGGCGGGCGTTCGCGAAGGGGCTCGTGGAGCGCGGCGCGGCCATGGGCGTCGGCGAGATCGACCGCGCGCGGGCCCGCTCTCTCGTCGCCGCGGCGCGGGCGCTGAACGACGCGAGCGGGCAGCGCGTGCCGGAGGGCGCGGACCTGTGGCTCGCGCAGCTCGGCCCGGCCGCGCCGCTCGCCGACCCCGCGGCGCGGTTCCCACCCCTCGCCGACGAGGAGGAGCGCGAGGCGGTGGCCGCCTCGGCGAAGCTCCACGACCTGCCGCTCCTCCGCGGCTGGCTCGCCGACGAGGGCTACCTGCGCGAGGTCGCCGCGAAGCTCGACGAGGTCGGCGTGTCGCCGCTGTACATCGACGACCGGCAGCGCGCCGAGCAGATGGCGCGCGTGGTGGCGGACGCCGTGGACGCCTACTTCGACGAGGGGCGGCGCCGCCGGCACGCGAGCCGCCTGCTCGCCGTCGCCGAGCACCTCGAGGCGCGGGGGGACGTCGCCCACGCCCGCTCCGCCGCGGCGACCGCCCGGGCGCTCGTCGCGGGGGCGCCACCGCACGCGGTGCCGTTCGCGCGGCTCCTCGTGGAGAAGGCGTTCCCGCTCGCGCCGGGGCCCGGCGAGCCGGCAGGCGCCCCGCCCTCTCCCGGCGCGCCGCCCCTCATCGTCACGCCCCGGTGAGCGCCGCCCTGGCCCTTCACGATTTGACCCCCCGCCCGCCCTCGCGCTAGGTCTCGCCCATGCCGGAGCACCAGAGCCCCTCGCCGACGGTGGACGTGGTCGTCCTCCTCCCCGGCGATCGTGTCGTCCTCGTCCGCCGCAAGTTCCCGCCGCCCGGCTGGGCGCTGCCCGGCGGCTTCGTGGACGTGGGCGAGACGCTCGAGGCGGCGGCGATCCGCGAGGCTCGCGAGGAGACCGGGCTCGAGGTCCGGCTCGAGGAGCTCCTCTACGTCTACTCCGACCCGCGCCGCGATCCGCGCCGCCACACGGTGAGCGCGGTGTTCCTCGGGCGCGCCTCGGGCGACCCCGCCGGCGCCGACGACGCGGAGGAGGCGCGCGCCTTCCCCTGGGACGCGCTCCCCGCTCCGCTCGCCTTCGACCACGCGGAGATCCTGCGCGACGCGCGCACCTACCTGCTCACCGGCGCGCGGCGGCGTCCATGAGCGAGCTCTCCCCCACGGAGCGCGCGGCGCTCCTCGGCATCGCCCGCGGCTCGATCCTCGGCCACCTCGGCGTCGCCCCGGCCCCCGCGCTCCCCGCCTCGGGATCGCTCGCCGAGGCGCGCGGCGCGTTCGTCACCCTCCACGTCGGCGACGCGCTGCGCGGGTGCGTCGGCACGTTCCGCCCGGAGGGCTCGCTCGCCGCGACGGTCGCGCGCATGGCGGTCTCCGCCGCGAAGGAGGACCCGCGCTTCCCGCCCCTGCGCCCCGACGAGATCGCCGAGCTGCGCGTGGCGGTGTCCGTCCTCACCCCGCCCCACCGGCTCGACGACCGGCGGGCCGTGAAGGTGGGCACGCACGGGGTCCTCGTCCGGCGAGGCTGGCATCGCGGCGCGCTCCTGCCCAAGGTGGCGCTCGAGCAGGGCTGGGACGCGGAGACGTTCCTCTCCCGCTGCTGTCTCAAGGCCGGGCTCCCCGCGCGCGCGTGGCAGGAGCCCGAGACGGAGGTCGAGGTGTTCGAGGCCGACGAGTTCGGCGAGGGAGCGGAATCGTGAGCACCGTCCTCGCCATCGCCGCCGCGGTCCTGGCGGTGTCGCTCCTCATCATCCTGCACGAGGCCGGGCACTTCTTCGCCGCGCGCCGATCGGGCATGCGCGTCGAGCGCTTCAGCGTCGGCTTCGGGCCGGTCGTGGCGTCGTTCCGGCGTGGCGAGACGGAGTTCGCCATCTCCGCCCTGCCGCTCGGCGGGTACGTGCGCATCGCCGGGATGTCACCCGGCGACGACGTCGCGCCGGACGACCCCACCGCCTACGCGAACCAGGCCGCCTGGCGGCGCTTCCTCGTCATCGTCGCCGGCCCCGCGGCGAACTACGTCACGGCGGTGGTCGTCGCGGCGGCGCTCCTCGCGACCATCGGCCTCCGCGCCCCCGACCCGGCGCCGCGCGTCGGCGCGCTCATGCCGGGCATGCCGGCGGCCGTGGCGGGCCTCGAGCCCGGCGACCGTATCCTCTCCGTCGCGGGCGCCCCGGTCGACTCGTTCCGCGCGCTCGTGGCCGAGCTGCAGCGCCACCCCGGCGAGCCGATCGTGCTCGAGCTCGAGCGCGGCGGCGAGCGGCGCTCGCTGCCCATCACGCCGCGCGACGACGGGGGCGTGGGCCGCGTCGGGTTCGCGCAGGCGCAGGTCGCGGTGCGGCGCGGCCCCGCGGGCGCGCTCGTGGAGGGCCTCCGCCGGACGAACGCCGCCGCGGGCGCGCAGCTCGCCGCGTTCGGGAGCATGTTCTCCGGCAAGCAGCGCGCGGAGCTCTCCGGGCCGGTCGGCATCGCGCAGGAGCTCGTCCGCGGCGCGCGGCAGGGCGCCGAGCCCTTCCTCGCCCTCGTCTGGACCATCTCGATCGTCCTCGCGATCCTGAACCTCCTGCCCCTCCCCGCGCTCGACGGCGGCCGGCTGGTGTTCCTGGCGTGGGAGATGATCACGCGGCGGCGCGTGAACGAGAAGGTCGAGAGCTACGTCCACCTCGCCGGCTTCGTGGCGCTCCTCGTCCTCATCATCGCCGTGACCGTCTTCGGCGACCTGGCGCGGCTCCTCGGCCGGTGAAGGCGGCCCTAGACCGGGCTCTTGCCCGGGACGGCCGGCCGGCGCGCGGCCCCGACCGGCGGCGCGGCGCGCGGCCTCGAAGGTGATCGCGGACCGCGAACCGTGCTTTAGGTTAGACCCGATGGCGATCCAGATCCTCTACTTCGCCGGCGCCCGCGAGGCGGCCGGCGCCTCCCGCGAGACGCTCGAGCGTGCGCCCGCCTCCGTCGCGGAGCTGCGCCGGGCGCTCGAGGCCGCCCACCCGGCCCTCGCCCGCATCCTGCCGCGCTGCCGGATCGCGGTGGACCAGGAGTTCGCCCCGGACGACGCGCCGCTGCGCGACGGGGCGGAGGTCGCCATCGTGCCCCCCGTCTCGGGCGGCGCGCCGCGCTTCCAGGTGGTGGACCGGCCGCTCACGCTCGCCGAGGTGGTGGACGCCGTCTCGGGCCCGGGCCGCGGCGGCGTCGTCACGTTCACCGGCGCGGTGCGCGGCGAGTCGCACGGCAAGCGGGTGGTCCGGCTCGAGTACGAGGCGTACGCGCCCATGGCGGAGCGGAAGCTCGCGGAGATCGGCGCCGAGGTGGCGCGCGCGCACGGCGTCGAGGTCGCCATCGTGCACCGCGTGGGGGCCCTCGCGCCGGGAGAGGCGGCGGTGGTCATCGCCTGCGCCGCCGCGCACCGCACGCCGGCGTTCCGCGCCTGCGAGGCCTGCATCGAGCGGCTGAAGCAGGACGTGCCGATCTGGAAGCGCGAGGTGTACGACGACGGGTCGGTGTGGGTGGGCCTCGGGCCGTGATGCCCGCCCGTGCTATCCTCCCCCGCCCGTGAAGGTCCTCATCGCCGACGACGACGGGCTCATCCGCGCGCTCGTCTCCGATCTCCTCGCCGAGCTCGGCCACGCGGTGGTCGCCGCGACGGACGGCGTGGAGGCGGTGGCGCTCTCCGCGCGCGAGCGCCCGGACGTGCTCGTGCTCGACCTCCTCATGCCGCGCCTCTCCGGCCTCGACGCGCTCCGCGCCATGCGGGCCGCGGGCGTGGCGGCGCCGGCCGTGCTCCTCACCGCCGTGACGGACGGCAGCGCGCGCGGGCTCGAGGGGGCCGACCTGGTGGCCGTGGTGCTCGAGAAGCCCGTCTCCCGCCGGAGCCTGGCGCGGGCGCTCGCCCGCGCCACGGCCACCGCATGAGGCTCCAGCGCACCCTCCTGCTCCTCGTCGCGTGCGCGGCCGCCGCGCCCGCCTCCCTCGTCGTGGGGCTCCTCGCCCGCGGTCACGCACAGCTCGACGCCGCGAGCGTCGCCACGTCCGCCGGCGCCCTCGTGGTCGCGGCCGTGCTCTCGGCCCTCGTCGCGCGGAGCGTCACCCGGCCCATCGCCGAGTGCGTCCGCGGCGCGCTCGAGATCGCGCGCGGCCGCTTCGGGCGCGAGGTCGCGGTCCGCGCGCACAACGAGATCGGCGACCTCGCCCTCGGCTTCAACCACATGTCGCGGGAGCTCGCGCGCTACGACGCCGAGAACCGCCGGCTCATCCACGACCTCGAGGCGGGCTACCTCGACACCCTGCGGAGCCTCGCCTCCGCCATCGACGCGAAGGACCCCTACACGCGCGGTCACTCCGAGCGCGTGGCCGAGCTCGCCGCCGAGATCGGCCGCGAGCTGGGCCTGCCGCGGGAGACGGTCGCCGCCCTCGTGTACGGCGGGATCCTGCACGACATCGGCAAGATCGGCGTGCCCGACGCGATCCTCGCGAAGCGCTCGCCGCTCACGCCCGAGGAGCGCGCGCTCGTGGAGGTCCACCCCGTGACCGGCGCCGAGATCGTGGCCGGCGTCGAGTTCCTGCGCAGCGCCGTGCCCGCCATCCGCGGACACCACGAGCGCTGGGACGGCGACGGCTACCCGGACCGCCTGCGCGGCGAGGAGATCCCGCTCGTCGCCCGCATCGTGAACGCCGCCGACACCTGGGACGCCTGCACGACGACCCGTCCGTACCAGTCCGGGCTCGCGGAGGGAGACGCGCTCCCGCTCCTCGCCGAGCTTCGCGGGACGCAGATCGACCCCGCCGTGCACGACGCGCTCGTCGCGGTCCTGCGCCGCCGGGCCGCCGCCGCGCGCGCGCCGTCCGCCGCCTGAGGCGACGACGCCGCGCGCCGGAGCGAGCGAGGTCCGGGGGCGCTGTGCGCTCTGCGGGCGCGCATGTGGGCGGACGTCGGCTTGCCTCCTCGCACGGTTCGCCTAAGCTCGCCGGATGCGCACCGTCCGACCTGTCCTGGCGCTCGCAGCGCTCCTCGCTGCCGTCCCGGCGGCCCCGGCCGACGACCCCACTGCCCGCGGGTTCGACCCGGACCCCACGCGCCCGGCGCTGTCGCTCGACGGCGGCTTCACGCTCGAGACCGCGGCGACCGCGCCGCGCGGGCGGATCGGCGCCGCTCTCCTCCTCGACTGGACCGACGGGCTGCTCGCGCTCCAGCTCGGCGACGCGCGCGAGGACGCCCTCGCCTCGCGCCTCTCCGCGCACCTGCTCGCCGCCGCGTCGCTCGGTCGGCTCGAGCTCGGCCTCGATCTGCCCGTCGCGCTCTACCAGCGATCGGATCTCTCGCTGCTCCAGGACCGCGGGGTGACCGGGCCGCTCGTCGCCCCCATCGCGCGGAGCGCGCTCGGCGACGTCCGGCTCGTCGCGAAGCTCGCCCTGCTCGAGGCGGCGAGCGCGCCGCTCGGGATCGGCGTCGCCGCGCTCCTCGACCTGCGCGCGCCCACCGGCGACCGCACCGCCTTCACGGGCGAGGGGCCGATGGCCGTTCCCGGCGTGGTGCTCACCCGCGCCTTCGGCCGCGCGCGGCTCGACGCCCAGGTCGGCTACGTCCTCCGCGAGCGCGGCCAGTGGGCGCAGCTCGTGGTGAACGACGGGCCGACCTGGTCCCTCGGCGGGTCCTACGACCTCACCGCTCCCGGCGCCGCGCGGCAGTGGCGCGCGATCGCCGAGGTGGGCGGCGGCTGGCCGCGCGGCAACGACCTCTCGACGGATCGCCACCGCGCCCCGCTCTCCGCGCGCACGGGGCTCCGCGCCTTCCTCTCCGATCGCGTCGCCGTGGAGCTCGGCGGGGGCACCGGCCTCGGCGCAGCCGGCTACGGGCGCGAGTCGTGGCGCGTCTTCGGCGGGATCCGCTTCGCCCTCGACACGGCGCGGACGGGCGACGCCGGCGAGCCGGATCGCGATCGCGACGGCGTCCCCGACGCGCGCGACGCCTGCCCCGCGGAGCCGGGCCCGGCCGAGCTCGACGGCTGCCCCGATCGCGACGGCGACGAGATCCCCGACCGCGAGGACCGCTGCCCCACCGTGCCCGGCCCGGCGACGCGTGACGGCTGCCCCGTGGGCGAGCAGGAGCCGCTCGTCGAGATCGAGACCGAGCGGCTCTCGCTCAAGGACGCGATCCAGTTCGACACCGGGCGCGACACCCTGCGGTCGCAGTCGTTCCCCGTGCTCGACGCGATCGGCGGGATCCTCGCGGCGCACCCGGAGCTCCGCCGCGTCCGCGTCGAGGGCCACACCGACGACGTGGGCTCGAACGCGTACAACAAGGACCTCTCCGAACGGCGCGCCCGCACCGTGGCGCGCTACCTCGCCGGCAAGGGCGTCGCGCGCGAGCGGCTCGAGCCGACGGGCTACGGCGAGGACCACCCGGTCGCCTCCAACAAGACCGCGCTCGGGCGTGCGAAGAACCGGCGCGTGGAGTTCACCATCCTCGACGGCGGTGCGGGGACGCGTTGACCCGCCTCGCGATCCTGGATCTCGACGGCACGCTCGTCGACTCGATCGACGACCTCGCGGCCTCGGTGAACCACGCGCTCGCCGCGCTCGGCCTGCCGGCCCGCAGGAGCGACGAGATCCGCGGGTTCGTGGGCGAGGGGGCGCGCCTGCTCCTCGCCCGCGCGATCGCCCCGCACGACGAGCTCCTCGAGCCGGCGCTCGTCCTCTGGCGCGAGCACTACGAGGCGCACTGCCTCGACCGGACGCGGCTCTATCCCGGGCTCGACGCCGCGCTGTCCGCGGCCGGGCGCGCGCTCGCGGTCCACACGAACAAGCCGGGCGCGATGGCTCGCAAGATCCTCGCCGGGCTCGGCGTCGCCGATCGCTTCGTCGCCATCGTCGGGGGCGACGAGGCGCCCCGGAAGCCGGATCCCACCGGGACCCTCGAGATCATGGCCGAGGTCGGGGCCGCGCCCGCCGACACCGTGTTCGTCGGCGACAGCCGCGTCGACGTCGCGACCGCGCGCGCCGCGGGCGTGGCCGTCGTCGCGGTGACCTGGGGGCTCGGGTCGCGCGCGGAGCTCGCCGGGGCGGGCGCGACCGTGCTCGTGGACGACGCCGCCGAGCTCGCCCCCTACCTGCGCTGAGGCGAAGGACCTCTCGATCCCGTCGCCGCCGCGGCGCACGCGGGCGGCCTGCGCCGGCGCCAGCGCGCGCGTCGTGACGCGACCCCATCGACCGGGCTCCGCGCGAGCCGCCCCCACGGGTGCTCGCCCAAAACTCGCTCGCCGGCGGCCCCCGTGCTACCCGGTTCGCATGCTCCGCCTCCTCGCGAAGCTGGTCCTCGCAGGCGCCGTGCTCGCGGCGCTGTGGCTCTGGGTGCCCGTCGGCGGCCGCACGCTCGCGGCACGCTGGGACCGCGCCGGGAGCTTCCCGGTCTTCGTGGAGCGCGGCTGGGACGAGCTCGCCGGCCACTTCGGCTCGAAGCCGCCGGCCGACCGCCGGCCGACCGCCCGCTCGCAGGCTCGCGTCGCGCAGGGACCGTCCCGCACGCGGCCCAGCGAGGCTCACACCGAGGCCGACCGGCGCGCGCTGGATCGCGTCCTCCAGGACGAGCTCCGGGCCCACCCCTAGCGGCCGCGCCGCGGCGCGCGCGCCGGACGCGCGGACGACCCCCAGCTTCGCCTCCTTGCGCCGCCTCCGGCGCGGTCCCCACCTTGTTCGGGAGCCCGCGCTTCGCGGGTGTGAGGTGGTCATGTCCTGGGCGGCGCTCGTGGCGGCGGCGTGGGTGGCGGCGGGACCGGGCGACGCCGCACGCCCCCTGTACACCGAGGCGAAGGCTCCGCAGGTGGTGCCGCAGGCCGCGCAGGGGCTCCCGGATCTCTCCAGGCTGGCCGAGGCGGCGATCCCCGCGGTGGTCGGGGTGGTGACCACGCAGGCGCCGCCGCCGGGTGCGAACGACGAGGAGCTCCGCGACCTGTTCGAGAAGCTGAACGAGGGCCCGCGCAAGGGGATCGGCTCCGGCTTCGTCATCCACCGCGACGGCTGGGTCGTCACGAACGCCCATGTGGTCGAGGGCGCCGAGGGGGTCGAGGTCGACTTCGGCTCGGACACGCCCCGCGTGCCCGCCCGCGTGGTCGGCGTCGACGCGGAGTCCGACGTCGCGCTCCTCAAGATCGAGGTGAAGCGGCCGCTGGCGTTCGTCCCGCTCGGCGACTCCGACCACGTCGCCGTGGCCGAGTGGGTGCTCGTGATCGGCAGCCCCTTCGGGCTCGACCACACCGTGACGCTCGGGATCGTGAGCCACACCGGCCGGACCGACATCGCGCCGCTCGGCCGTCCCGGCACGTACGACTTCATCCAGACCGACGCGTCGATCAACCCGGGCAACTCGGGCGGCCCGGTGCTGAACCTGCGCGGCGAGGTGATCGGCATCGCCACGGCGGTGAACGCGACCGGCCAGGGGATCGGCTTCGCCGTGCCCATCAACATGGCGAAGGAGATCATCGGCCAGCTGCGCGACCACGGCCGCGTGGTGCGGAGCTGGCTCGGCGTGGCGGTCCGCGAGGTCCCGCGCGGAGACGAGACCCGCGGCGTGGTGGTGACCGAGGTCGCGAACGGCGGGCCCGCCGCCGCCGCCGGCGTGAAGGTCGGCGACGTGATCACCGGATTCCAGGGGCACGACGTCCGCACCCCCTCGAGGCTCCGCTGGTACGTGTCGACGGCCGGTGTGGGCCGGGAGGTCGAGGTCAGGACGCGCCGCGGCCAGGGGCCCGAGCGCTCGCTGCGGATCTCGCTCGCCGAGGTCCCCGCGCAGGAGCGCGCGAAGGCCGCCCAGGCCCGGGCCGCCGTCGCGGGCGAGGGTCGCTAGTTGCCATCCGACCTCGGGTCGGGTATCTAGCGCCCCTCTATGGCCGAGACGACCAAGACGAAGAAGGCCGCGCCTCGCGCGAAGGGCGGCGGCACCAAGACCTGCACGGTGGCGGGCTGCAAGCGCGCCTACCGCGCGAAGGGCCTCTGCTTCTTCCACTACAAGCAGTTCCGCCGCGGCGAGCTCGAGGGCCGGCCCGGACGCTACGACACCTGCTCGAAGCCCGACTGCAAGAAGAAGGTCGTCGAGCACGGGCTCTGCCAGGAGCACTTCGAGGCCTGGAAGAAGAGCCGCAAGAAGAACCAGGCCGCGGCCGCCTCGGCCTAGCCCGGCGGCTCCTTCACCGCGCGCGCTCGCGCAACGTCCGCTCGAGCGCGCGAACCGCCGCGACGAGGAGCTCCACCTCGCGCTGCGTGGGCTCCGCGCGCGCGAGCAGGCGGCGAAGGTCCGCGAGGATGTGCTCCGGGTTCTGCGGGTTCAGGTAGCCCGCGGCGCCGAGGAGCGCCTTCAGCCGGTCCCACAGCGCCTCCACCGTCGCGTGCCGCGCGGGCTCCGCCGCGGCCGGTTGCGGCGTGGGGACCTGCCGCGGCCGGCCGATCTCGTAGGCGAGCACCGCCACGGACTGCGCGAGGTTCATCGAGTCGTACGCCGGCGAGGTCGGGATCGAGCAGACCGCCTGGCAGAGCTCGAGCTCCGCGTCGGAGAGCCCGCGCCGCTCCTGCCCGAACACGACCGCGACCTCACCCTGGACGCTCCGCCGGGCGACCTCCGCGGCGAGGGCCGCGGGATCGAGGAAGGGGCGCCCCTCCACCGCGCGCGAGGTGGTGCCGCAGGTCCAGGAGGCGGGGCCGAGCGCGCCACGCAGGTCCGCGTGGACCTCGGCGGCCTCGAGGACGTCGGACGCATGCCGCGCGAGGCGCCGGGCGCGCGCGAGGACGTCCTCCCGGGCGGTGCCCGGTCCCCCGCTGCGGGGACGCCCCGCCCAGGACGGCGGCGCCACGATCGCGAGGCGCGACAGGCCGAAGTTCTTCATCGCCCGGGCGACGGCGCCGATGTTGTCGGCGCTCTGCGGGCGGTGAAGCACGATCCGTACTTTTCCCGGTTCCATGTGAGGGCGCGACGTATAACATCCCGCCCATGATCCCGGACGACAAGCTCCGCGCTCAGCTCCCCCACACCCTCCGCCAGATCGACCTGCCCGCGCTCGGCGAGCTGTACCGCGGCAAGGTGCGCGACAACTACGCCCGCGGCGACGAGATCGTGATGGTCACGACCGATCGCATCTCCGCGTTCGACCACGTGCTCGGCACGATCCCGTTCAAGGGCGAGGTGCTCTCCCGCCTCACCGCCTTCTGGTTCGAGAAGGTGAAGGACCTCGCGCCGACGCACGTCGTCGACCTGCCCGACCCGAGCGTCATGGTCGTGAAGCGGGCGAAGCCGCTGCCCATCGAGATCGTGATCCGCGGCTACATCACGGGCTCGCTCTGGCGCGACTACCAGGCCGGCAAGGCGGGCGCCTACGGGATCGAGTGGCCGAAGGGGCTCCGCAAGGACCAGCGCTTCGATCGGCCCATCATCACGCCCTCCACCAAGGCGGAGTACGGCAAGCACGACGAGCCCATCAGCGAGCAGGAGATCCTCGCGCAGGGCCTCGTCTCGAAGGACCTCTGGCGCGAGGCGACCGCCGTCGCGGAGCGGCTCTTCCAGCGCGGGCAGGAGTGGGCGCGGAGCCGCGGCCTCATCCTCGTGGACACCAAGTACGAGATGGGCACCATCGACGGGAAGCTCGTCGTCATCGACGAGATCCACACGCCCGACAGCTCGCGCTACTGGGTCGCCGACGGCTACGAGGATCGCTTCGCCAAGGGCGCCGAGCAGGAGATGCTCGACAAGGAGAACATCCGGCAGTGGCTCATCAAGGAGCACGGGTTCTCCGGCCACGGCACGCCCCCGGCGCTCTCCGACGACGTGCGGGTGATGCTGGCGCGGAAGTACATCGAGGTCTTCGAGCGGCTCACCGGCCAGACGTTCGCGTCGGACGTGGGCTCGGTCGAGGAGCGGATCCAGCGCAACCTCCGCGCGAAGGGCTACCTCGGCTAGCCGGCCGCGCTTGAGCCGGGGCCGGACGACGCGCGTGGCGAGCGAGGCGCGGCGCCCTCGCGCCGTCCTGCCCGCCCTCCTCCTCCCGGGCATCGACGGGAGCGGCCGGCTCTTCGCGCCCCTCCTCGCCGCCGCGCCGCGGCGCATCGCGCCGGTGGTGGTCCCCTTCCCTCCCGACGCGCCGCTCGGCTACGACGCGCTCGTCGATCGCCTCCGCGCGACCCTTCCGCCCGGCCGGTTCCTGCTGGTGGCGGAGTCGTTCTCCGGTCCCATCGCGATCCGGCTCGCGGCCGAGCGGCCGCGCGGCCTCGCCGGCCTCGTGCTCGCCGCGACGTTCCTGCACCGGCCGCTCCACCCGCTCCTCCACCCGATCCGCGGGCTCGTCGGCGCCCGGCTCTTCGGCCTGCCGATGCCTGCCCTCCTCGTCCGCCACTTCATGACCGGCTGGGACGCGCCCGACGCGCTCGTCCGCGAGGTGCAGGCGGCGGTGGGGAGCACGGCGCCCGAGGTGATGGCGCTCCGCGCGATGGAGGCGCTCCGCGTCGACGTGCGCGACGCGCTCCTGCAGGTCGACGCGCCCATCCTCGTGCTCTCGCCGAGGCGCGACCGGCTCATCCGCACCGACGTCGGCGAGGAGCTCCTCTCGCTGCGCCCGGACGCGGAGGTGGTCGAGGTCGACGCGCCGCACATGATCCTTCAGCGCGCCCCGCACGCCTGCCTCGCGCACCTCGAGGAGCTCGCCGCCCGCGTCGTGGCACGCCCGCGCGCGCCGGGGCGGGGTCGCAGAGCCTAGCCGCAGCACGGGAGGGTGGTCGCACAGTCGAACGGCCCTTCGCGGGAGGGGCCCCGCGCGAAGCGCGGGAGGGGCGAAGCCCTCATCATTCGTCACAAGTGCGGGTACTCGCCGGACGAGCGGCGGGTGTTTCGACCACGGCTTCCGTGCGCATGACGGATTCGGAGCATCGACGGGGTCGGCGCACGCGCTCGTGCTCGACCCCGATGAACGCGGGAAGGCGGCGGAGCAGGCGAGCGTCTCGTCGTGTCGAACCGGGCGCGGCGACGGCGTGACTTCGCGCGAGGTGCGCGCGGACTTCTCGAAGGCGTTTCCGCAGCTCGAGGTCGACCGTATTCACCTTGGGCGACAACTATCGCCAGCGGTAGTGCCGCCCGGTGCCGCGGCTCTTCTCGCGACGAGGCAAGACGTCCCAGATGCGGCGGGTGAAACATTTCCCATTGACGCCTTCTCGCCTCGATCGCCCTCGGGCATACGGGCGGCGCGGAAAGGCCGCTCTCGCGCACGATTCTCGCGCGTGAAGCACGCGCCGGTCGCCTTGGGGCATTGACGAGGGAGCGCCGGAGAACGGCGGCCAGACGCGGACCTGGAGCGTCTCCGGAGCTCCGGAAATCGCGTGCTACGAAGGATGTACTGGAGGTGCACCCCCATGTCTGCGCTCGCCCCCGCTTCTCTCGAATCGAACGCGCTCGCGATCCGCCTGCGCGAGCTCGCCGGAGAGGAACGGAACGTCCAGGTCGACTTCCTCCTGCACCTCGACGAGTTCGATCAGCGCCGCGCCTTCGTCGAGGCCGGCCATGCGTCTCTCTGGAGCTACTGCCTGGAGGCGCTCCACCTGCGGGAGGGCGCCGCAGGCCGGCGCATCCAGGCCATGCGCGTGCTGCGCCGCTTCCCGGTCCTCGAGGCTCCGCTGCGCGATGGGCGCCTTTGCCTTTCCACCGTGGCGCTCCTCGGCCAGGTGCTCACCGAGGAGAACGTGGACGACCTCCTCGCTCGCGCAGCCTTCAGGACCCGGGCCGAGGTCGAGCACCTCGTCGCCTCCATCCAGGCGCGCACCGCTCCGTGCGCAGGCCTCCGCAAGCTGGCCGAGCGCGCCCCCGCCGCGGCGAGCGCAGCGCTGCCCCTCTCGGGATCGGAGCGGGCCGAAATGGCGACGGCGCACGGCCCCGCGGAGCCGGCTCTCGATCCGGGACCCACCACCGGTCCGCTCCCAGCGACCCCACCGATCCTCGCGCAGCCGAAGCGAAGGGCCGAGACCCTCGCCGTCTCGGAGACCCACTGGTCGCTCCGGGTCACCCTCGACCGTGCCTGCAAGGAGGACCTCGAGACGCTCCGGTCGCTCCTGTCGCACAAGGTCCCGGACGGCGACCTCGCGGCGGTGCTCCGCGAGGCGATCCGCTGCGCCATCGAGAAGCACGGCAAGCGGAAGGGCGCGGTCGCGCCGGAGCGGAAGACGAAGGGCGCGAAGCAGGCCGCCTCGAATGAGGCAGCGGCGAATATGGCCGCGGTCAAGCCGTCGGCGGCGAGGTCCACGATCCCGGCGATAGTGCGCCGCGCCGTGTGGAAGCGCGACGGGGGGCGCTGCGCCTGGGTCGGCCCGGACGGCTGCCGCTGCAACAGCCGCTGGAAGCTCGAGCTCGACCACATCCAGCCCGCCGCCCTCGGGGGACCGCCCACGGTCGAGAATCTTCGGCTCGCCTGCCGAGCTCACAACCTGCTTCACGCAGAGAGCACCTTCGGGCGCGAGCACATGGATCGCTTCCGCCGCGAGGCGAGCGACGGGCCGACGCCGCCCGCGCGCGCTGACGTTGCGCCTCTGCGCCCCGTCATGCAGCTCGGAATGTGGGCGTCGTGATTCGCGGCCGCCACGGAGCTGGCCGGACCTCCGGGCAGAACGGAGAGCCGGTTCGCATGGGCACGCGGCTGACCGTCGACTCGCAGCTCGGCACTTCCGGGCTTCCGAACCCCTGCGCCCCCCCCGGTGACGCTCACCGCTCTGCCACCCGCAGTGCTCCGCCCGGAGCGTTCCCGGCGCGCGCGCGCCGACCCGTCGATGCCCACCCGGAGCGCGCGGTGCGCCGCTCGGCCGACCGGTGAACAGTGTCACCCATCCGCCGGGCTAGAGTGTCACCCGTGTGGCCGGCTGCACACGACGCGCTCTGCTCGTCGGGGCGGGGGCGCAGCCCCCGCTAGATGAACAGCGCTGCGACCTCGGCGCGCGCGGGCTCGAGGTCGTCCTCGGGCGCGAGCCAGGTCGTCACCGGCAGCGGCTCGCCCTCGCGCGCCAGGAGGACGAGGCGGCGGAGGTGGTCGTTCGTTCCGGGAGCCGGCGCGGGCACGAGCCAGGAGGGCGCGGCCGAGCTTCCGCTGCGCTCCCGGTAGCCGTGCGCGAGCCGCTCCGCGCGGCGCGCGCGCGCCTCGCCGACCGTCTCGATCTGCACGCCCGTGAACTCGGCGAGCCCGCGGTCCTGCCGGCGCAGCGGCGGGGCGCCGCTCACCCGCACCCGCCCGCGCGCGAAGGTCGCCCGCACCGAGCGGCCGCCCAGCAGGACCACCAGCGCGGCGACCGCCGCGAGCCCGAGGGCAGCCCGCGGGGCGGCGCCCCGCAGGCCGGCGGCGCCGAGGATGAACGCGGCGGCGAGGACGGCGAGCACGCGCGGCCGCGCGAGGCGAGACGCGAGGACCAGCCCGCCGGCGCTCCGCTCGATCCGCACCATCGCCGCGGGCTACGGCGCGCCGAACACGCGCTGGAAGATCGTGTCCACGTGCTTCAGGTGGTACTCGAGCGCGAAGCACGCGTCGATCTCCTCGTCGGAGAGCACCCGCTTCACGTCCGGATCCCGCTTCAGCGCGGTCCGGAAGTCGACCTTCTCCTCCCAGACCTTCATGGCGTTGCGCTGGACGTAGACGTAGCCCTCCTGCCGCGCCACGCCCTTGCCGACGAGCGCGAGGAGCACGCGCTGCGCCTCGTAGAGGCCGCCCGTGAGCTCCAGGTTCTCCTTCATCCGCTCGGGGTACACGCGCAGGTTCTCGATCATCCCGGCGAAGCGGTGCAGCGCGAAGTCGAGGGCGATGGTGGCGTCGGGAGCGATCACCCGCTCGACGGACGAGTGGCTGATGTCGCGCTCGTGCCAGAGCGCGACGTCCTCGAGGGCGGCGAGCGCGTAGGAGCGGAGCAGGCGCGCGATGCCGGTGAGGTTCTCGGAGAGGATGGGGTTGCGCTTGTGCGGCATCGCCGACGAGCCCTTCTGGCCCGCCGTGAACGGCTCCTCCGCCTCGCGCACCTCCGTGCGCTGCAGGTGGCGGACCTCCGTCGCGTGCTGCTCGAGGGTCCCGCCCGCCACCGCGAGGGCGGTGAAGAGCTCGGCGTGGCGGTCGCGGTTCACGACCTGCGTGGCCGCGCCCTCGCCGCCGGCGAGGCCGAGCCGCTCCATCACGAACGCCTCGACGCGCGGATCGACGTTCGCGAACGTACCGACGGCGCCGGAGATCTTGCCCACCGCCACGGTCCTGCCGGCGCGCGCGATCGCCTCGCGGCGGCGGCTCCAGGCGTCGTACCAGCCGGCGAGCTTCAGGCCGAAGGTGACGGGCTCGGCGTGGATGCCGTGGCTGCGGCCCATCATCGGCGTGCGCGCGTGCTCGTGGGCGCGCCGCTTCACCGCCGCCATCACCCGGTCCACGCCGGCGAGGAGGAGCCCGGTCGCCTCCTGGAGCTGGACCGCGAGCGTCGTGTCGAGCACGTCGGAGGAGGTCATCCCCTTGTGCAGGTGGCGCGCGGCGGGGCCGCCCCGCTCCTCGACGAAGGTGAGGAAGGCGATGACGTCGTGCTTGACGGTCCGCTCGATCTCCTCGATGCGGGCCACGTCCGCCGCGGTGAACTCGAAGCCCTCGAACGCGCGGCGCAGCGCCTCGTAGTCCTCGGGCGGGACCTGGCCGAGGCGGACCATCGCCTCGCAGGCGGCGAGCTCGACGTCGAGCCAGATGCGGTAGCGCCGCTCGGAGGTCCAGATGCGGCCCATCTCGGGCCGGGTGTAGCGCGGGATCATGGGGTCACCTCGGGATCACTGGCCGGTCGAGCCGAAGCCGCCGTCGCCGCGCCCGCTGCCGGAGAGCTCCCCGGCCACCACGAGCTCGGCCCGGACGACGGGCGCGATGACGAGCTGGGCGATGCGATCGCCGCGCGCGAACGCGACGGGCGCCTGCCCGTGGTTCACGAGCACGACGCACACCTCGCCGCGATAGTCGGAGTCGATGGTGCCCGGCGCGTTCACCATCCCCACGCCGTGGCGCACGGCGAGCCCGGAGCGCGGGCGCACCTGGCCCTCGTGGCCGGGCGGGATCTCGAGGGCGAGGCCGGTGGGGACGAGCCGCCGCTCGCCGGGGGCGAGCGCGACCGGCTCGTCGGCGCGCAGGTCGAGCCCCGCGGCGCCGTCGGTCTCGTAGCGGGGCAGCTCGAGCGGCGGACCGCGCTGGCCCACGCGCCGCACCTTCACCGTCACCGGCATCGGCCTCTCCCCCGCGGGCGCGGGGCCCGAGGGGCCCCGGCGCGCGGTACGTCACGCCCTACTTGGCGGGCTCGCCCTTGGTCTCGGCGGCGCCCTCGGGCTTCTTGCCGGCGGCCTCCGCGAGCGCCTCCTTGCGCGAGAGCCGGATCTTCCCCGCCCGGTCGACGGAGATGACCTTCACGAGCACCTCCTCGCCCTCGGAGAGGACGTCGGAGACGCTCTTCACCCGCTTGTCCGAGAGCTCGGAGATGTGGATGAGGCCGTCGGTGCCCGGGAACAGCTCCACGAAGGCGCCGAACTCGGCGATCTTGCGGACCGTGCCGAGGTAGGTCTTGCCGACCTCCGCCTCCTGCGTGAGCGAGCGGATCATTTTGATCGCCGCCTCGACCTTGTCCTGGCTCGGGCTCGCGATCGACACCGAGCCGTCGTCCTCGATGTTGATCGAGGTGCCGGTGCGGGCGGTGATGTCCTTGATGGTCTTGCCGCCGGGGCCGATGATGTCCTTGATGCGCTCCGGCCGGATCTTGATGGTCGTGATGCGCGGCGCGTAGGCGCTGATCGACTCGCGCGGCTTGGAGAGCGCCTTCGCCATCTCGCCGAGGATGTGCTTGCGCCCGTCGGCCGCCTGCGCCAGCGCGCGCTCGAGGATCTCGCGGGTCACGCCGCCGATCTTGATGTCCATCTGGATCGACGTGATGCCCTCGGCGGTGCCGCAGACCTTGAAGTCCATGTCGCCGAGGTGATCCTCGTCGCCGAGGATGTCCGAGAGGATGGCGATCTTCTCGCCCTCCTTGATGAGCCCCATCGCGATGCCGGCGACCGGCGCCTTGATGGGCACGCCCGCGTCCATGAGCGACAGGCAGCCGCCGCAGACCGAGGCCATCGAGGACGAGCCGTTCGACTCCATGATGTCGGAGACGATGCGGACCGTGTACGGGAACTTGTCCTCGGCCGGCATCACCTGGCGCAGCGCGCGCTCGGCGAGGGCGCCGTGACCGATCTCGCGCCGGCCCGGGCCGCGCAGGAACTTCGCCTCGCCGACCGAGAACGGCGGGAAGTTGTAGTGCAGCATGAACTTCCGGAAGTGCATCCCGGTGAGCATCTCCACGCGCTGCTCGTCCTCGGCGGTGCCGAGGGTGGTCGCGACGAGCGCCTGCGTCTCACCTCGCGTGAAGAGCGCCGAGCCGTGCACGCGGGGGAGGAGCCCCACCTCGGACCAGATCTTGCGGATGTCCGCCTCACCGCGGCCGCCGATGCGACGGCGCTCGTCGGTGATCATCTTCCGCATGTACTCGTACTTCACGTCCTCGTAGTAGCCCTTGATCTCCTTCTCGCGGGTCGTGACGGCGGCGAGCTTCTGCGCGTCGCCGGCCGCCTCGTCCTTGAGGGCCTGGAGGAGCTCCTTCTTGATCTCGGAGAGCCGGCCGTAGCGGTCGTGCTTCTCGTCGCGCGCGTAGGCCTCCTTCACCTTCTCCCAGGTGAGCGCCTTGACCTTCTCCTTCAGCGCGGCGTCGCTCTTCGGCGGCTCGAACGCGCGCTTCGGCTTGTCGCCGGCCGCCTTCGCGAGGGCCTCCTGCGCCTCGAGCAGCTCCTTCACGGCCGCCTGGCCGAAGAGGAGCGCGTCCACCATCACCTGCTCCGAGACCTCCTTCGCACCGCCCTCCACCATCACGATCGCGTCGCGCGAGGCGGCCATGAGGATGTCGAGGTCCGCCTCGGCGCGCTGGGCGAGCGTGGGGTTCGCGACGAGCTGGCCGGCGACGCGGCCGACGCGGACGCCGGCGATGGGGCCGTTGAACGGGACGTCGGAGACCTGCAGCGCCGCGGACGCGCCGGTGAGCGCGAGGACGTCGGTGTCGTTCTCCTGGTCGAACGAGATGACCGTCGCGATGATCTGCGTCTCGTTGCCGTAGCCCTCGGGGAACAGGGGCCGGCAGGAGCGGTCGACGACGCGGGAGGTGAGGGTCTCCTTCTCCGTCAGGCGCCCTTCGCGGCGGAAGAAGCTGCCGGGGATGCGCCCCGCGGCGAAGAGCTTCTCCTGGTAGTCGACGGTGAGGGGGAAGAAGTCGATGCCCTCCTTCTTCTCCGCGGCGGAGACGACCGTGACGAGCACGATCGAGTCGCCCATGCGGACCCACACGGCGCCGTGCGCCTGCTTCGCGACCTTGCCCGTCTCGAGCAGGATCTCGCGGTCGCCCACGCGGGCGGTCTTCTGGATCGGATTCATGTGCACCTTCCTTGCGCGCGAGGACGCCTGGCGTCCGTCGCCGCGTTGTCCCGCGCGCGCCGCTGCCGCCGCCGGGATCGGGAGGTGCCTCTGTTCCTCACTCCGCCGCCCCTCCGTGGAGAGGCGGCCCAGTCGGAAACGGAAGCGACCTCGCGGTCTCGTCGCGGCCCCGGCCCGTGCGGGCGCGTTGCCCTGCTCCGCGCCTCCGTCGCCGGAAAGCGCGAGCGCCCCGGCGAGATTGCCGAGGCGCTTCGGTTCCACTGCCTACTTGCGAATGCCGAGCTGCTCGATCAGCGTCTTGTAGCGACCCTGGTCGATCGTGCGGAGGTAGTCGAGCAGGCGCCGGCGCTGCCCGACGAGCTTCAGCAGGCCGCGGCGGCTGTGGTGATCCTTCTTGTGCGTCTTGAAGTGCTCGGTGAGGTAGGCGATCCGCTCCGTGAGGAGGGCCACCTGAACCTCGGGCGAGCCGGTGTCCTTCTCGTGCCGCTTGTACTTCGTCACCAGCTCCTGCTTCCGCTCCTGCACCAGCGCCATAGGGACTTCCTTTCGTGGGTTCGCTCCACCGCAGCGAGGGCGAAGGCGCGCGCCTCGGGCCACAGTGGGCGTTCGTGTGAAAGCGGGGTCTTAAGCCATCCGCCCGGACGAGTCAACGTTCCTCGGCGCGGGCCGCGCCGAGGTCCCCGGGGCCGAGGAAGACGCGCTGAGGCCTGAGCCCCCGCTCCCCGAGCGAGCAGATGGCGACGAGCCGCCCGTCCGGCGCCAGGGCGCGGACGAGCGGGGCGGGCGCGTCGCGCTCCAGGGCGCGGCCGTGGACGAGGTCACGCGCCTCGTGCCAGTCGACGGCGACCGGCGGGACCACCCGCAGCGCGTCCCCCATGGGGATGATCCTCGAGGCGAGCGCGTCGCGCCCGAGGGCCTCCGCCTCCGCGAGGGCGATCCCCTCCTCGACGCGAAAGGCGCTCGCCTCGGTGCGGCGGAGCGCGGCGAGGTGGGCGGGCACGCCGAGCGCCCTCCCCAGATCCGCCGCGAGCGTCCGCACGTAGGTGCCCTTCCCGCAGCGCACGGCGAGGCGGGCGAGGCGGACCCGCGGCCCGGGCCCGCCCTCGGCCGGCGGGGTCTCCGGCTCGCCCGGCGCGTCGAGCGCGAGGAGCTCGAGCGCGTCCACCCGGACCCGCCGCGGCACCCGCTCGACCGACTCGCCCGCGCGGGCGGCCTCGTGGAGCCGGCGGCCGCGGACGCGGACGGCGGAGTACATGGGCGGGACCTGCTCGATCTCGCCGACGAAGCGCGCGAGCGCCGCGCGGATCCGGTCCGCGTCGAGCCCGGACGGATCGCCCGTCTCGATCACCCGCCCCTCCGCGTCCTCCGTCTCCGTCGCGGCGCCGAACGCGACCGTCGCCTCGTAGGCCTTGTCGGCGTCGGCGAGGTACTGCTGGAGCTTCACCGCGTCCCCGACGCACACCGCGAGGACGCCGGTGGCGGCCGGATCGAGCGTGCCGGCGTGCCCGGCCCGCGCCGCCCCCAGGAGCCGCCGCACGCGCTGCACGACGTCGAAGCTGGTCGGCCCAGCCGGCTTGTCGACGACGAGGACGCCGGAGCGGCTCACGGCTCGCGCTGCGAGTCCTTGTCCCGCGCTTCCTTGAGGAGCCGCTCGATGCGATCGCCGCGCGCGACCGACTCGTCGTAGACGAACCGGAGGTGCGGCGTGTGCCGGAGCCGGAGGCCGCGCGAGACCTCGCGCTGCAGGTACGGCGCGGCCGCCTGGAGTCCCTCCAGCGTGCGGGCCCGCTCCGTCTCCTCGGCGTGGATCGACACGTAGGCCGTGACCTCCCTGAGGTCGGGCGACATCTTCGCGCCGGTCACGGTGATGAACCCCGTGACGCGCGGGTCCTTGAGGCCGCGCGCGATCACGTCCGCGAGCCCGTGACGGAACTCCTCGGCGACGCGTGCGGGCCGGCTGTGCGTGCTCATCGGGTCTCCTCGTCCTCGTCCTCTTCCCCGCCCTCGGCGTCGTCGCCGACCCAGCCCTCGTCCTGCTCGTCCTCCGCCTCGCGCTCCGCCTCGACGTCGGCCAGCGTCCGGCCGCCGTCCTGGCCGAGGTGATCGCCGTACGCGACGATCTCGAGGTCGCGCGCGGTGAGCTGGATCTGGCCGCCGTGCATCGACGCGACGAAGTTGGCGACCTTGTCGAGCGTCTCGTTGACGAACCCGTGGTCGTTCCCCACGGCGGTCACGCCGATGACGCTGCGCTGCCAGAGGTCGTTCTCGCCCACCTCGGCGATCGAGACGTTGAACTTCGCCTTCACCCGGTCGATGGCGGACCGCACCAGGTGCCGCTTCGACTTGAGCGACCCCGGCGCGGGGAGGTGCAGGGTGAGCCTCAACACTCCGACGAACATGTGAGCTCCGACGCAGGATCCCGGCCGATCTCGGGCGGGCTCGTCGCTGTGCTGCTCGCCGTACGGAAGCAGTACGGCTGCGCTGCTCGCTCCTCGCGCGCCCGACCTCGGCTCGGGCCTCTGCGTCGGGCACGGCCGGCGGACCGGCCACGGAGGGCCAGTCCGCCGCGAGCGCCGAGGTCCCGGGCTAATCCAGCGACGGGCGGATCTCCTCCAGCTCGTACGCCTCGATGATGTCGCCCGGCTTCACGTCTCCGAAGCCCTCGACCCCGATGCCGCACTCGAAGCCGGACTGCACCTCGCGCACGTCGTCCTTGAGGCGCTTCAGGGACCCGATCTTGCCGGTGTGGACGACCTTCCGATCGCGGAGCACCCGCACGTGCGCCGCCCGCTTGATGACGCCCTCCGTCACCGCCGAGCCGGCGATGGCGCCGATCTTCGGGATGTTGAAGACCGCCCGCACCTCCGCCTTGCCGAGCGGCTTCTCGCGGATGATGGGCTCGAGGAGGTTGGCCATCTCCTCGCGGATCTTGTCCACCGCCTCGTAGATGATGTCGAAGAGGAGGATCTTCACGCCCTGCTGGCTGGCGATCTGCTCGACCTTCGTCTCGGGCTTGGTGTTGAACCCGACGATGATGCCGGTGCCGGCCGCCGCCGTGAGGACGTCGGACTCGGTGATCGCGCCCACGCCGGCGTCGAGGACCTTCACCCCGACCTTCTTCGTGGCGGCCTTCTGGAGCGCCTGCGACACGGCCTCGGAGGAGCCCTGCACGTCCGCCTTGATGACGACGTTCAGGACCTTCGCGCCGCTCGTCTTCGCCTTGGCGAAGAGATCCTCGAGCGTCGCCTTGCGGGTCGTGCCGAGCTCCTTCTGGCGCTGCTTCTCGGCGCGGTGAGTCGCGACCTCCTTCGCCGCCTTCTCGTCCTCGACGACGTCGAACTCGTCGCCCGCGATCGGCACGCCGGAGAGGCCGAGGACCTCGACCGGATAGCCCGGCGGGACCTCCTTCACCTGCTCGCCGCGCTCGTTCATCATCGCGCGGACGCGGCCGTAGTGGATGCCGGTGACGAGCGCGTCGCCGACGCGGAGGGTGCCCTCCTCGACGAGCACGGTCGCGACCGGGCCGCGGCCCTTCTCGAGCTTCGCCTCGATGACGCGGCCCGAGGCGAGCTTCTCCGGGTTGGCCTTGAGCTCGAGCACCTCGGACTGCAGCGCGATGTACTCGAGCAGCTCCGGGATGCCCTGCTTCGTGCGGGCGGAGACGGGCAGCATGATGGTCGTGCCGCCCCACTGCTCGGCCACGAGCTCGTACTCGGTGAGCTGCTGCATGACGCGCTCGGGCGACGCGCCCGGCTTGTCGATCTTGTTGATGGCGACGAGGATCGTCACCCCGGCGGCCTTGGCGGCCTTGATCGACTCGATGGTCTGCGGCATCACGCCGTCGTCCGCGGCCACGACGAGGACGACGAGGTCGGTGACCTGCGCGCCGCGCTGGCGCATCGCCGTGAACGCCTCGTGACCGGGGGTGTCGAGGAAGGTGATCGGCCCCTGCGGCGTCTGCACCGAGTAGGCGCCGATGTGCTGGGTGATCCCGCCCGCCTCGCCCGCGGCGACGTCCGCCTGGCGGATGGCGTCGAGGAGCGAGGTCTTGCCGTGGTCGACGTGGCCCATGACGGTCACGATCGGCGGGCGGATGACGAGCTTCGACTCGTCCACCTCGATCTCGGGGATGTACTCCTCGACCTCGAAGCCCTTCTTCTCGAGGGTGAACCCGAACTCCGAGGCGAGGAACGCCGCGGTGTCCGCGTCGATCTGCTGGTTGATGGTCGCCATGGTGCCGCCCTGCATCAGCTTGCGGATGAGGTCGGACGCCTTCACGCCCATGGCCTGGGACAGCTCCGAGACCGAGATGGACTCCTCGACCCGGATGACCTTCTTGTGCTCGGCGCGCTCGGTGATCTGCGTCTTCGCCCCCTTCTTCGTAGGCTTCTTCTTCTTGCCGCGGATCGGGATGTACGCGCGGTCGGTGATGGCGGCCTGGAGCAGCTCCTTGCCGGAGAGGCTCTTCGCCTGCTCCTCGGACACCGGGCGTCCCGGGGTCCGGCCGCGGCGCTTGTCGCGGGAGACGTCGATGAACTCGCGCTCGCGCCCGAGCGAGCCGGGGACGACCTTGAGCTCGCGGACCTCGCCGAGCGCGCGCGGGCCCGGCGCCGCGGGGAACTGCTGGCGCGCGCCCGTCGGCGGCGTCACGCGCCGCACCGGCACGAGCGGCCGCGAGATGACGACCGCCTGCGTGGAGGTGGGGCGCAGCGTGCGCGGATCGACCGGCGGCCTCGCCGGCTGGGAGGGCTGGCCGGGAGCGCCGCGAGGCGCGGCCGCCATGGGGGCGCCGGGCTGTCCCG